>JAKDIK010000382.1 GCA_030450535.1 Propionibacteriaceae bacterium | reverse complement strand
TGGTGTGGTCGGCGTCGTATCTGCCGGAGCCCGGGGCGGGGGCGACTCGGCCGGGCCGGGGCGGCTGCGCCGACGACGCGAGAGACGACGCGAGAGGAGAGAGCGGTGACCGACCAGACGGGTCCCCCGCTGGGGATGGGTCCCGCGCGCATCGACCCCCGCGACCGGGCCCAGCTCGCCGAATCGCCGGTGTCCGGACGCCGCGTCCGCGCGCTGTTCGCCCCGCATACCGGGGCGCTGGCCGTCGTGGGCGTGACGGTGGTCGCGGCGTCCCTGGTGGGGTTGGCCCAGCCGTTCCTGCTACGGGCGATCATCGACGACGCCCTGCCGCACGGCGACACGCGATTGCTGGCGTGGGCGGTCGGCGGCATGGTGGGGGTCGCGGTGCTGACGGCGGTGCTCGGCGTGATCCAGACGTGGCTGGCGACCACGATGGGGCAGCGCGTCATGAACGAGCTGCGGACGTCGGTGTTCGCGCACATCCAGCGCCAGTCGATGGCGTTCTTCAAGGCGACGCGCGGCGGCGACGTCCAGTCCCGGCTCATCAACGACGTGGCGGGCCTCCAGGCGGTCATCACCAACACAGCGACGTCGGTGGCGTCCAACGTGACGACGGCCGTGGGGACGGCCGTGGCCATGGTCATCCTGGACTGGCGGCTAAGCCTGCTCTCCCTCGTCGTCGTTCCGCCGGCGGTCTGGCTCACCCGGCGGGTCGCCCTCATCCGGCGCGACATTACCGCCGAGCGGCAGCGCGTCATGGCCGACCTGCACGGCCAGGTCGAGGAGGCGCTGAGCGTCAGCGGCGCGCTGCTGACCAAGACCCTCGGCGCCGAGCCCGCGCGGCAGGCGTCCTTCGGCAGCACCTCGGCGCACCTGGCCGACCTCGAGGTCCGCAGCCAGCTCGCCGGCAAGTGGCGCATGGCGAGCATGCAGACCGTTTTCGCCGTGATCCCGGCGCTCATCTACCTGGCGGCCGGGTTCCCCGCGATCATGGGCGAGCTCACCATCGGCACGGTGGTGGCCTTCGCGGCGCTCCAGACGCAGATCTTTCGGCCGCTGCTGGGCCTGCTCAGCATGGGCGCCCAGTGGATCGCATCGCTCGCCCTCCTCAGCCGCATCTTCGGCTACCTCGATCTCGTCGTCGAGGTACCGGCCCCGGAGCATCCTGTCCCGCTGCCCCCGGACGCCCCCGGTGAGGTGCGCTTCGAGGGCGTCTCGTACCGCTACCCCGACGGGGACGTTCCCGCCCTGGTCGACATCGACCTCACCCTCGCGCCGGGCACCTCGCTCGCCGTGGTGGGGGAGACGGGGTCGGGCAAGTCGACGCTGGCATCCCTCATGGTGCGGCTCGCGGATCCGACCGCGGGGCGCATCTTCGTCGACGGCGTCGATCTGCGCGACCTGGCGCCTGCCGAGCTGGCACGCCACGTCGGGGTGGTCAGCCAGGAGACCTATCTGATCCACGCGTCGATTCGCGAGAACCTGCGTCAGGCCCGGCCGGACGCCGACGACGCGGCCCTGTGGGAGGCGTTGCGCGTCGCCCAGGTCGACCACGTCGTGCGGGCACTGCCGGACGGCCTCGACACCGTGGTGGGCGCGCGCGGCCACCGGTTCTCCGGCGGGGAGCGCCAGCGCCTCGCCGTGGCGCGGACGGTGCTGGTCGACCCGCGCGTCCTCGTGCTCGACGAGGCCACCAGCGCGCTCGACACCGAGACCGAGCGGGAGTTCCAGGCCGCGCTCGACCGGCTCTCGCGCGGGCGGACGACGCTCACGATCGCGCATCGGCTGAGCACCGTCCGGGACGCCGACGAGATCATCGTCCTCGACGCCGGCCGCGTCGTCGAGCGGGGCACCCACGAGGAGCTACTGGCCGCGGGGGGACGCTACGCCGCCCTGGCGTCCTGAGGGCGGGTGCGCCGCGGGGGTGGTGCTGGGTCGTAGCATGCAGGCCATGCCCGACGTCCCGGTGACCCCGCCTCGTCCAGGCCCCGCGTGTTCGGTGGCCCAGAAACTCAGCACGCGGGGGGCCTGAGCGCGCAATGACAGCCACGATCGACCTCACCCTCACGCGCGCCCACTGGCTCACCCCGGACCTGTTGGCCTACCCGCCGTGCGCCCTCGGAGAGCTGGACGCCGCCGACCTCGACTGGA
>JAKDIK010000381.1 GCA_030450535.1 Propionibacteriaceae bacterium | reverse complement strand
CCCCAGCGGCGCGCGAGCAGCCACACGACGGCGGCGAACAGCCCGAACCGGGCGACGTCCCAGGCCGCCATCGCCCACGTGACCTCGGTGACGGCGCGCACCTGCGCCATCGACGTGGTCAGCGCCGCCAGGGTGAATGAGGTGACGTTGTTGACGACGTGCGCCGCGATCGCCGCCTCCAGTCCCCCGGTGCGCCACACGAGCCAGCCGGCCAGAACGCCGAAGGCGAATCGGTCCACCACCAGGGCGAGGTTTCCGGAGGAGTGGAACAGCGTGAACAGCGCGGCCGACGTCACGATGCCGAACCACGGCGTCGCCACCAGCGCCCCGCAGGCCTGCATCAGGTACCCGCGAAAGAAGTACTCCTCTGCCGCCGCCTGGACCGGCGTGGTGCACAGCATCACGAGCAGAAAGATCCACCAGCCCTGCTGCGGGGTCAGCGCCCACGACGGCCCGTCCACCGCCGTGAGATTCTGCGCCACGAGCACGACCAGCAGTGTGCCGACAGCGACGCCGAAACAGGCGCCGAACCAGCCCCAGCGCAGGCGTCCGGCCACCGAGGACAGGTAACCCGGACGGCCGCGATGGATGAACAGCACCAGCAGCACAGCGATGGGGATCAGCACCGCCAACCCGAGATGTCCCACCACGAGCCCGAACGGCAGCTCGTAGGCGACCAGCGCGCGATAGGTGTCGGAGTACTCCCCCGGACGCCCCACCACCAGCCAGTAGCCGGACGCCAGCACCATCATGATCAGCGGGGCGGTGACGATGAAGGTCAGCAGGCCGAGCGCGACGCCGAGCACGCTCTGCGCCGCTCCGGCGTGGGGGGTGCGCAACACATGCGGGTAGTCGACCCCCGGGGGCACCGGCTCCGTGGCCCAGCGCGCGACGAGGGCGGAGCTCATGCCTGCGCGTCGGTGACCGGGTTCGACAGCGTGCCGATGCCCTCGATCTCGATGTGGACGACGTCGCCCGGCTCGATGCGTCCGACGCCCTCGGGCGTCCCGGTCAGAATCACGTCGCCCGGCAGCAACGTCATGACCGAGGACGCGAACGCCACCAGTTCGGCGATGCCGTGCACCAGGTTGGCCGTGGAGGACGCCTGCCGCTCGATCGTCTCGCCGCCGCGGGCGATGGTGGCGCCGATGGCGAGATCGGACGCCTCGCCCACGTCGAGGTGCGTGACGATCCAGGGCCCGAGGGGGCAGAACGTGTCGAAACCCTTCGCGCGTCCCCACTGCCCGTCGGAGGCCTGCAGGTCGCGGGCGCTCACGTCGTTGGCGCAGGTGTAGCCGAAGATCACCTCGGCGACGCGCTCAACCGGCACGTCCTTGCAGATTCGGCCGATGACGACGGCGAGCTCGGCCTCGTGGTCGACGGCGGTGGTCTGCGGCGGGTAGACGATCGGCTCGCCGGGCCCCACCACCGAGGTGTTCGGCTTGAGGAACATCATCGGCGTCTCGGGGACGTCGTTGGCGAACTCGGCGGCGTGCGCGGCGTAGTTGCGCCCGATCGCGATGATCTTGCTGCGCGGAATCACCGGCGCCACGAGGCGCACGTCGTCCAGCCCGAACCGTTCCCCGGTGTACTGGACGGCCGCCACCAGCGGGTCGCCGTTGAGGACGGAGATCGTATCGGGATGTTCGCCCCCGTCCTGGGCGAGCTCGACGGTGCCGTAGTGGATGTCGTCGTCGTGGACGAATCGGGCGATGCGCATGGGTCTCAGGTTATCGGGGCCGGGATCCGGAGCTGCTCGGCGGGCGTGATCTGGTAGTCGGCCATGTAGTCGAAGACGCCGCGCAGCTCGATGCGGGCGGGGTCGTGGTAGTACGGACGCTGCGCCGTGGGGAATTCCTCCCAAGCGCCGGCGAAGTCGAACGCCCACGTGAACATGTTCGCCGGCTCGTCGGCGACGGCGAACAGGCAGCGGAAGCCGTACCGCTCGCGGACGCCGACGATGCGCCGCCAGATCGCGAGGAACTCCGGCCACGAGCCGGTGATCGCGTACCGCCGCATGATCGCCAGCCGGTCGGTGACGGCGTCGGTGCAGACCTCGGGGCGCACGGGTCGCACGAGCACGTTGCGAAACACGTGGGGGCGCAGGTGCTCAACGTGGGCGGCATACTCGGGATCGGCGCGCAGGGACGCC
>JAKDIK010000380.1 GCA_030450535.1 Propionibacteriaceae bacterium | reverse complement strand
CGCCCGCCCGCGCGACGGCAATGCGTCACTCGACGCCCCCACCCCCGCCCTCTTCGACACGCGACTGTCGAGTTCACGTCATCGAGGGAGGCCAGGTTCGCCCGCCAGAGCGGACGCGGCGCGAGCGGGGCGGGACGGGACGCAGCGCGACGCGACGAGACGCGTCCCGACAACCGCCCCCGACAGCCACCCGACGTCCCCGACCACAGCCCAGAACCGCACACGGCGTGACCGGCGAGGAACCACGCTCGTCCACCATCGCAGCCCAGAACGCAGCCCAGAACGCAGCCCAGAACGCAGCCCAGAAACGCAGCCCAGAAACGCAGCCCGGGGGCACGGCGGCGCCGGTTAGGGTGGGGACATGCGCCTGTACCTCGTCCGCCATGGTCAGACCGCCTCCAACGTCCAACGCCTGCTCGACACCGCCCATCCCGGCGCCGACCTCGATGACGTGGGCAGGGAGCAGGCGTCCGCGCTGACCGAACGGCTATCGGGGCACGCCATCGACGCGATCTATGCCTCCGATCTCGTCCGCACCCAGCAGACCGCCGCGCCGCTGGCGTCCGACCGCGGCCTGGAGGTCACCGTGCTGGGTGGGCTCCGCGAGATCCAGGCCGGCGAGGACGAGATGAGCCCGCACTGGCAGCGCTACGTCGACACCCTTCAGCAATGGGCCGACGACCTGAGCGCCTCCGTGCCAGGCGGCGAGGATGCCCACGCCTTCTACGCCCGCTACGACGAGGCCATCGCCGCCATCGCCGCGGCCGGACACCGGACGGCCGCCCTCGTGAGCCATGGCGCGGCCCTGCGCATGTGGATCGGCGCACGCGTCAACGGCATCGAGGCCGCCGACGTGGCCGGGCGGCGGCTGGACAACACCACCGTGGTCACGATCGAGGGAGATCCCGACGACGGCTGGACCTTCGTGGCCTGGGATGAGCCCGCCCCCGTCGAGCCCGACGACGCCGTCCTGCCCGCGCCCGGCACCGGGGTCGAGGCCTGAGCCGCGCCGCGGGGACCCTGCGCGTCAGTGCAGGACGACCGTGCGATGGTCGTCCAGAAACACCCGGTGCTCGGCCCACAGCCGGACCGCCTCGGCAAGGGTGCGTGACTCCTGGTCCTGACCGATGGACTGCAGTTCGGGGACGGACCGGGTGTGGTCGACACGGGTCACGTTCTGCTCGATGATGGGCCCCTCGTCGAGGTCGGCCGTCACGAAGTGCGCGGTCGCACCGATCAGCTTCACCCCGCGCGCGTGCGCCTGCCGGTAGGGGTTCGCGCCCTTGAACCCGGGCAGGAACGAGTGGTGGATGTTGATCGCCCGGCCGGCGAGCGCCGCGCAGAGCTCGGGGGAGAGGATCTGCATGTACCGGGCGAGCACGACCAGCTCGACATCGTCGCGCGCGACCGCGTCCATCACCTCCTGCTCGAACGCCGCCTTGGTCTGGCCCACGACGACGCGGTGGGCGAACGGGACGCCGTAGAAGCCTGCCAGTTCGCCGAGGTCGGGGTGGTTCGCCAGCACGCCGGTGATCTCGATGGGGATTTGCCCGGACCGCTGCCGGAACAGCAGGTCGTTGAGGCAGTGCGCCGCCTTCGACGCGAGAATCAGGGTGCGGCGGGGGCGTCCGACCTCATCGAGGTGCCACGTCGCGTTGAGGTAGGCGGCCAGCGGCCGCACGGATTCCTCGAAGGACGCCCGCTCGAAGCCTGACTGCACCTGCACGCGCATGAAGAAGCGCCCGGTGTCGGTGGAGCTGAACTGCTGCAGTTCGGTGATGTTTCCCTGGCTGGACGCGATCGCGCCGGTCACCGCGTGCACGATGCCGGGGCGGTCGGGGCACGCGAGCGTCAGCACCCAGTGCGACGGCGGGGGCATCAGGGCTCCCGCCCCAGCGAGGTCAGCACCCGATGCCGCACGCGGTAGTACTTGCGCCGGGCCAGAGCGATGAGCCCGGTCTCGCGCGTGGCGGATTCGGCGGCGTCGACGCGGCGCTGCAGATCGTCCAACCGCCGGTGCAGCCCCTCGAACTCATCGGCGAGGAAGCGGGTCAGGTACAGAACGCCGCCCAGGCCGGCGTCCGCCACGTGCTCGCGCAGGTAGCCGTCGCGCACCAGCAGGTCGTAGGTGCGGTGGAGTTCGCCGTCGTCCA
>JAKDIK010000152.1 GCA_030450535.1 Propionibacteriaceae bacterium | reverse complement strand
TGTTGACGCGCCAGGGCGGCGCCGCGCAGGTTGTGCGCCTCGCGGGGGGGGAGTTCCCGGGGGAGGTCGAGGCCGCCGACCCGCCCGGGCTCGGGTGGCGCACCCGGGTGCGCTACGTCAGCGACGGCGACGCGTGGGGCATGCGGGCCCATCGCTCGCACGACGTCGTCGCGCTGCCCGCCGCGGGGTGCGCGATCGCCCGTCCCGCACTGGCACGTCCCGCACTGGCCCGTCCCGCCCCGGCACGCCGCGCACCCACGCCGGACGCCGCCTCGGCCGGCCGCCGCGCCGCCGAGAGCCTCGCCGACGGGAGCACGGCCGGCGAGAGCACAGCCACCGAACTGCTGGGCGTCGAGAGCTCCGACGCGGTGACGTGGCTGGCGGCGGGCCAGACGGCGCTCGTGCGTCAGGACGCCGCGGGACGCCGCTTCGACGTCCGCGCCGACGGCTTCTGGCAGGTGCACCCGGCCGCCGCCGACACCCTCGGCGCCGCGGTGGTGGCGGCCCTCGCACCGCGGCCCGGGGAGACCGCCTTCGATCTCTACTGCGGCGTCGGGCTGTTCGCGGGGGCGCTGGCCGACCGGGGAGTGGCCGTCACCGGCGTCGAGGGGAGCCGGGATGCCGTGACCCTCGCGAGCGCCAACGTCCCGCAGGCCCGGTTCCGCTCCGGCAGCGTGGACCGCGTCCTGGCGCGCCTGCCGGACCGGGTCGACCTCGTCGTCCTCGACCCCCCACGGGCCGGAGCCGGCCGCGCGGTCATGGAGCAGGTGTGTGCCCGCCGGCCCCGGGCGATCGCCTACGTCGCCTGCGACCCGGCGGCGCTCGCCCGCGACGTCGCGACGGCCGCCGCGCAGGGGTACCGGTGCGCCGGCGTCCGGGCCTTCGATCTGTTCGGCATGACCCACCACGTGGAGTGCGTCGCCGCCCTGCTGCCGGCCGAACCGGACGCCCTCGGGGAGTAGGATCGCCGCAGGTGCGGGCGCGGTGCGGATTCTGGCCAAAGGGCTGACACGGGCCCGATGGTGCGATAGTATCTCGATGTCGAGATAAATCCGGGCCGGACCCGCATCCAGCCAGACCACACCAAGGAGAGCCCCATGAGTGTCAACAGCTTCGGTGCCCAGAAGACCCTGGAATCCGGCGGCAAGTCCTACGAGATCTTCCGGCTCGACGCCGTGGAGGGCTCGGACACGCTGCCCTACAGCCTCAAGGTGCTCCTGGAGAATCTGCTGCGCACCGAGGACGGCGCCAACATCACCGCCGACCACATTCGCGCCCTCGGCTCCTGGGTGGCCGATTCGGAGCCGACGCAGGAGATTCAGTTCACCCCGGCGCGCGTGATCATGCAGGATTTCACCGGCGTGCCCTGCGTGGTCGACCTCGCCACGATGCGCGAGGCCGTCGCCGAGCTGGGCGGCGATGCCGCGAAGGTCAACCCGCTCTCGCCGGCCGAGATGGTCATCGACCACTCCGTCATCGCCGACTTCTTCGGCAGCGACGACGCCTTGGCGTTGAACATGGATGTCGAGTACGAGCGCAACCGCGAGCGCTACCAGTTCCTGCGCTGGGGCCAGACCGCGTTCGACGACTTCAAGGTCGTCCCGCCCGGCACCGGCATCGTGCACCAGGTGAACATCGAGAACCTCGCCCGCGTGGTGTTCCCGCGCTTGGTGGACGGCGTCCTGCAGGCCTACCCGGACACGTGCGTCGGCACCGACTCCCACACCACGATGGTCAACGGTCTCGGCGTCGTCGGCTGGGGCGTCGGCGGCATCGAGGCCGAGGCGGCCATGCTGGGTCAGCCCGTCAGCATGCTGATCCCACGCGTCGTGGGGTTCAAGCTGTCGGGCAAGCTGGGCGACGGCGTCACCGCGACCGACCTCGTCCTCACGATCACCGAGATGCTGCGCGCCCACAAGGTGGTGGGCAAGTTCGTCGAGTTCTACGGCCCGTCCGTGGCGGAGGTGCCGCTGGCCAACCGCGCCACGATCGGAAACATGAGCCCCGAATACGGATCGACCATCGCGATCTTCCCCGTGGACGACAAGACACTCGACTACCTGCGCCTCACCGGCCGCAGCGAGGAGCAGATCGCGCTCGTCGAGGCCTACACCAGGGCGCAGGGCCTGTGGCACGAGCCCGACCACGAGCCGCGCTACTCGGAGTACCTCGAGCTCGACCTGTCGAGTGTGGTGCCCAGCATCGCCGGGCCGAAGCGTCCTCAGGACCGGGTGGTGCTGAGTGAGTCGAAGACGTCCTTCGAGGCCGCACTGGGGGCCTACACCGACGACGTCGACAAGTCGGTGCCGGTCACGCTGGCCGACGGCGCGTCCTTCGATCTCGGCCACGGTGCCGTGACCGTCGCGGCGATCACGTCCTGCACCAACACCTCCAACCCGTCGGTCATGCTCGGCGCGGCGCTGCTGGCCAAGAAGGCGGCCGAGAAGGGGCTCGCCCCCAAGCCGTGGGTGAAGACGACGCTGGCGCCCGGCTCGAAGGTCGTCACGGACTACTACGAGAAGTCCGGCCTGACGCAGTACCTGGACGCCCTGGGCTTCAACACCGTCGGGTACGGCTGCACGACCTGCATCGGCAACACCGGTCCGCTGATCCCGGAGGTGAGCAAGGCCATCAACGACCACGACCTGGCCGTCACCGCCGTGCTCTCGGGCAACCGCAACTTCGAGGGCCGCATCAGCCCCGACGTGAAGATGAACTACCTCGCGTCCCCGCCGCTGGTCATCGCCTACGCCCTGGCCGGCACGATGGACATCGATCTGGACGCCGAACCGCTCGGTCAGTCCTCCGACGGCGCGGACGTCTTCCTGCGCGACATCTGGCCCTCCACCGCCGAGATCGAGGAGGTCGTGGGCAGCTCGATCAGCGCCGAGATGTTCGCCACGCGCTACGCCGACGTGTTCGCCGGCGACGACAAGTGGCGCTCCCTGCCGACGCCCGACGGCGAGGTGTTCGCGTGGGATCCGGATTCCACCTACGTCCGCAAGGCGCCCTACTTCGACCACATGCCCGAGGCGCCCGAGCCCGTGACGGACATCGCGGACGCCCGCGTGCTGCTCAAGCTGGGCGACTCGGTGACCACCGACCACATCAGCCCGGCCGGCGCCATCAAGGCCGACACCCCCGCGGGGCAGTACCTCATCGAGCACGGCGTGGAGCGCGCCGACTTCAACAGCTACGGCAGCCGCCGCGGCAACCACGAGGTCATGATCCGCGGCACGTTCGCCAACATCCGGCTGCGCAACCAGATCGCTCCCGGCACCGAGGGCGGTTACACGCGCGACTTCACCCGGGCGGACGGCCCCGTGGCGTTCGTGTACGAGGCCTCGCAGAACTACGCCGCAGCCGGCGTCCCGCTGGTGATCCTGGCGGGCAAGGAGTACGGCTCCGGCTCCTCGCGCGACTGGGCCGCCAAGGGCACCTCGCTGCTGGGGGTGAAGGCCGTCATCGCCGAGAGCTACGAGCGCATCCACCGCTCGAACCTGATCGGCATGGGCGTCCTGCCGCTGCAGTACGCCGAGGGTGAGACCGCCGACAGCCTCGGGCTCGACGGCACCGAGACGTTCGCCATCTCCGGCATCACCACCCTCAACGAAGGGACGACTCCGAAGACGGTGAAGGTCGTGGCGACGAAGGCCGACGGCTCCGAGACTGCCTTCGACGCGCTCGTGCGGATCGATACCCCCGGTGAGGCTGACTACTACCGCAACGGCGGCATCATGCAGTACGTGCTGCGAGGGCTGCTGAAGGCCTGAGTGAGCGAGACCGTCGCGCTGCGCGTTCGGGAGTCCCCGATCGGGGGCTCCCGGATCGCGTACTCCTATCTCGCGGTGGTGCTCGGTCTGCTCGTCACCGGTGTGGTGTGGACGGTGTGGAGCCTGTTCACCGATCGCGTCTGCGGCCCGGATTCCGATGTGAGCTGCGCCCTCGGCTGGTGGTGGTTGGGCGGCTACGTCGGCTACGCCGCCGGCACGGCGCTCACCGCCTGGGTGTTTCGGCTGGGTGCGGAGTGGTGGCTCGCCGGGTTCGCCGCGCTGCTCGCCCTGCCGGCCGTGACGATGCTGCCCCCGGCGCTGGTGGCTGCGTGGTGCGTGCTGATCCCGGGCATCGCCGGCGCCGTGACGTGGGTGGGGGAGGACCGACCGCGCTGGCGGCCGTGGCTCGTGGCGGGGCTCGTGGCGCTCGCGCTGGCGGCGTCCGCGGCGTCGATCCTCATCTGAGCCGAGCTGGTTGGCTGAAGGGATTGACCTCGGACGCCGGAACTCCTAGACTCGAACAAACGTTCGAAAATGAAGGAGGGGCCATGAGCACCACGTGGGCGCCGGCGCAGCCGCACGGCTTTACGCGCCATATCGGTGAGGATCGTCCGACCGGCCGCGTCCGGTTCCCAGCGCAGACCGCCCTCTACACCCCGCCCGGCTGGCCGGAGGCGGTTCGCCCGCCCCACGCGCCGGACTGGGAGGCGACCGCAACCAACTTCCTGCTCGACTGCTCGCCGCCGGAGTACCGCGGCTACCCCGTCCTGCGCCGCCACCCCGTCGTGCTCGCCCGGTTCGCCGCCGAGCACGTCGAGAGCCAACTCGCGTCGTGCCGGGAGGGGTTGGGCCGCGTCCGGGCGAACCTGGGGGAGTATGTGTCACCGGAGGTCGTCGAGGCGGCCACCCAGGCGTGGCAGGAGCTGGACGCCTCCCTGCGGCGCCGGCGCCGCGAGGTGGCCCTGGTCGAGGAGGCTCTGCGGGGCAAGGTGTTCATCCGCAAGCTGTGATCCCTCGTCTGTCCGAGAGCAGCGCGACCACCCGCTCGGGTGCGGGGTTCAGGGGCGGGTGCGCACTAGACTCGCACGCATGTCATTGTTGGACGGCGTGCGTGGTCCCCGCGATCTGAGGGAGCTCAGCGCGACCCAGCTGACCGAGTTGGCCGACGAGATCAGGGCGTTTCTGATCCGCAACGTGAGCCGCACGGGCGGCCATCTGGGGCCGAACCTCGGCGTCGTCGAGCTGACGATCGCCCTGCATCGCGTGTTCGACTCGCCGCACGACCCGATCATCTTCGACACCGGGCACATCAGCTACGTGCACAAGATCCTCACCGGCCGCCAGGCGGGCTTCACGAGCCTGCGGCAGGAGGGGGGCCTGTCGGGCTACCCGTCCCGCGCCGAATCCGAGCACGACTGGGTTGAGAACAGTCACGCGACCACGTCGCTGTCATGGGCCGAGGGGCTCGCGAAGGCGTTCCACCTGCGCGGTGAGGATCGGACGGTCGTCGCCGTCATCGGCGACGGGGCGCTCACCGGCGGCATGGCCTGGGAGGCCATGAACAACATCGCCGTGGACGACGGCCTCAAACTCGTCATCATCGTCAACGACAACGGCAGGTCGTACACGCCGACGGTCGGCGGCATCGCCACCCACCTGTCGAGCCTGCGCACGGACCGCCGCTACGAGGCCACTCTGCGCCTGATCAAGCAGCGGGTGCGCTCGGCCCCCGTCGTCGGCGGCCCCGTCTACGACCTCATGCACGGCTTCAAGACCGGCGTCAAGGACGTCCTGGCCCCCCAAGGGCTGTTCTCCGACCTCGGGCTGAAGTACGTGGGCCCGATCGACGGCCACGACGTCGGCATGATGGAGCGGGCGTTGGAGTCGGCCCGCAACTACGGCGGCCCCGTGATCATTCACTGCATGACGCTCAAGGGCAAGGGCTTCCGGGCCGCGGAGCAGGACGAGGCCGACCGCTTCCACGCCGTGGGCGCCATCGATTCCGACACCGGAGAGCCGCTCACCGCGAACCCCAAGCGCACCTGGACGGACGCCTTCCGCGACCAGATCACCGAGGTGGCCCGCGAGAACCCCTCGGTCGTGGGCATCACCGCCGCGATGATGCACCCCACCGGCCTGGACAAGTTCGCCCGCGAGTTCGGCGACCGCGTGTTCGACGTTGGCATCGCCGAGCAGCACGCGGTCGCCTCGGCCGCCGGCCTGGCCCTGGGCGGGCTGCACCCTGTCGTCGCCCTCTACGCCACCTTTCTCAATCGCGCCTTCGACCAGCTGCTCATGGATGTGGCGCTGCACCGTCACGGCGTCACGTTCGTGCTCGACCGCGCCGGCATCACCGGGCCCGATGGGGCCAGTCACCACGGCATGTGGGACACCTCGTTGCTGACGATGGTGCCGGGGGTCCATCTCGCGGCACCGCGCGACGAGCCGCGGCTGGCGGACGCCCTGCGTGCCGCCGTCGCCATCGACGACGCCCCGAGCGTCATCCGCTACTCCAAGGAGGCACTGCCCCCCGAGCTGGACGCCGTCGCACGGCGCGGCAGCGTCGACATCCTCACCCGCACCCCCGATGCCCCCGTGCTCATCGTCGCCTACGGCGCCTTTGCCGCCCTGGGCGTCGAGGTGGGCCAGCGGCTGGGTGCCCACGGCGTCCCCACCACGGTCGTCGATCCGGTCTGGGCGCTGCCCACCAGCGACGACCTGCTGGAGTTGTGCCGCGAGCACCGCCTGGTGTTCACCCTTGAGGACGGCGGCGTCAACGGCGGCCTCGGGGCGCGCCTGGCGATGGACGCCGGCCGCGCCGGCATCTGGACGGCGGTGCGAAACCTGGGGATTCCGGCGGAGTTCCACGATCAGGGCAGCCGCGCCGAGGTCCTCGAGCGCGTCGGTCTCACCGCCCAGGCGCTCGCCCGGACGGCGCTGGAAGTGGTCCTGTCCTCCGGCGACGCCCTGCCGACACTCAACTTCCTGACAGCAGAGCGGGCTTCC
>JAKDIK010000151.1 GCA_030450535.1 Propionibacteriaceae bacterium | reverse complement strand
GACGCCGGTGGCGTCCGTGAACTGCCGCATGTTCATGGTGATCAGATCCGGAGCGTCCTTCGGCGCGTGCGCCAGCACGGATTCGAGGCTGCCGCCAGAAGTCTGCACGGCCACCTTGACGCCCACGCCGCGCGCCGCCCGCCCCATGCGCACGTACAGGTCGGCGGGGGAACCGGGGGGCAGCGATCCGCACAGTGCCAGCCAGTCCGCGCCGGGGCAGCTGGCCATGACCGTGCTGACCATCGCCGTCACCGATTCGGGCGCCATGGGATGCCCCGGCTCGCGGATCAGCGTTGACAGCCCCGCGGTGACCACCGTGAAGTTGGTGCGCGCCAGGTGGTCGACGTTCACCGTCTTGAACGGAATGCCGCTGTCGCGGACCGCCGCGACGAGCGGATCGTGCACCGAGGCAGGGAAGATGGCCAGCGCGGGGCGTCCGGCCCGATGGACCGTTCCCGCCAACTGGACGCCGCGCCCCCCCGGGTGCGACGAGCTCGTCACCACGTGGTTCACCTCGCTGGCCTCCAGGGGGCCTGCGAGCAGCGCGGTGCGGTCCAGGCTCGGGTTGGCGGTGAACGTCACGATCACGGACCCACGCTAGCCCACGTCGGTCGGACGCGGCGTTCACCTCGGTGCAGAACTCACCTGTTTCGCGGCAGGCGTACCGTGAACGTCGCGCCGCGCACGTGCCCCGACTCGGCAAGGACCGAGCCGCCGTGGGCCGCGACCACCGCCGCGACGATCGCCAGGCCGAGACCGGTGCTCGACGTGGTGCCCGTGCGGACGCGCGCCGTGTCGGCCCGCGTGAACCGCTCGAACAACGTGGGCCGGACGGCCTCGGGGATGCCGGGCCCGTCATCGGCCACGCGGATCACCGCGTCGCCGCCCTCGACGCTCAGGTGAGTGTGCACCGACGTGCCGGGCGGGGTGTGGGTGCGCGCGTTCGCGAACAGGTTGACCAGCACCTGATGGATGCGGTTCCGGTCGACGTCGGCCAGAACGGGCCCGTCCGGCACCGTCACCGCCCAGTCGTGGTCGGGGCCGGCGACCTGGGCGTCCGACACGGCATTGACCACCAGCTCGGTGAGGTCGACCCGCGACCGTGACACGTTGGGCCCGGCGTCGAGGCGGGCGAGCAGCAGCAGATCCTCCACGAGCGAGCTCATTCGGGCCGACTCGGAGTCGATGCGGCTCAGCGCGTGGCCGGTGTCGGAGGGCAGGTCGTCGCGATTGCGGCGCGTCAGTTCGGCGTACCCGCGGATGGACGCGAGCGGGTTGCGGAGCTCGTGGCTGGCGTCCGCCACGAATTGCCGCACCTTCGTCTCGCTGCGCTGGCGGGCCGCGAGCGCCCCCTCGACGTTGTCGAGCATGTGGTTGAACGCGAGTCCGACCTGTCCGACTTCGCTGCGAGGGTCGGTGTCGGCGGTGGGCACGCGGACGCCGAGCGCAACCTCGCCCGAGTCGAGATCCATCGTCGAGACCTGATGCGCGGCGCCGGCCAGGCGTGCCAGCGGCGTGAGGCTACGCTCCACCACCCGGCGCGCCACCAGAAAGGCGATGGCGATGGCGAGCACGGTGAGGAGCGCGGCCGCCGCCAGGATCGACGCCATGGAGGCGTCCAACTGCGTCGTCGGAAGCCCGACCACGAACACGCGGTCGCCGTCGGCGTCCGCACGCACGTACACGCGATACCGGCCGAGTTCGGGCAGCGTCACCGTGGAGGGGCGTGGAGAGTTGGCGAGCGAGTCGAGTTCCGGGGCGGCGTCGGAGGGTGTGGCCAGCGACCCCTTGTCGACCTGGACCCATCCCCCCTCGCCCTGGGTGTAGACCAGCAGTCCCTGTGTCTGTCCGAAGCCACCCGGACCCGGACCGCCGCGCCCCCCGGGACCCTCCGCGCGTGCCGCGGTGCTCATGAGTTGCTGGTCGAGCTGACTCTCCAGGATGCGGTGCATGGCCAGCGCCGTGAAGGACGAAAGAAAGATCGCGATGACTGCGACCAGCACCGTGGTGCGCAGCACCAGCCTGCGGCTCAGGGTGCCGCGTCCCATCGTGCGCAGGGTGGGCTGGCTCATACCCCGGCCGGCTTCAGGACGTAGCCGGCGCCGCGCAGCGTGTGAATCATGGGATCACGACCGGCGTCCACCTTCTTGCGCAGGTAGCTGATGTACAGCTCGACGACGTTCGCCTGGCCGCCGAAGTCGTAGTTCCAGACGCGGTCGAGGATCTGGGCCTTGCTCAGCACCCGGCGCGGATTGCGCATGAGGTAGCGCAGCAACTCGAACTCGGTGGCGGTGAGACTGATCTCCTCGCCGGCGCGGGTCACCTCGTGGCTGTCCTCATCGAGGATGAGGTCGCCCACAACGAGCTGCGATCCGGGACGCGCCGTCGTCGCCCCCGAGCGCCGCAACAGGCCGCGCAGGCGCGCCACCAGCTCCTCGAGGCTGAAGGGCTTGGTGACGTAGTCGTCGCCGCCGGCGGTGAGGCCCTGGATGCGGTCGTCGACGGCGTCCCTCGCGGTGAGGAAGATCACGGGCACGTCGGGCTGTTCGGTGCGGATGCGGCGCATCACCTCGAGCCCGTCGAAGTCGGGCAGCATCATGTCGAGCACGATGGCGTCCGGGCGGGTCTCGCGGGCAGCCTGCACGGCGCCCAAGCCGGAGCCCGCGGTGGTGACATCCCAACCCTCGTAGCGCATGGCCATGCTGAGGAGTTCGGTGAGGCTCGGCTCGTCGTCCACGGTCAGGACGCGGATCGGGGTGCCGTCGGGTCGGGTCAGCTGCTCACGCTCGTGGGTGCTCATGGAAGGAAGACTGTCAGTTCCCTGTGGGGAAGCGCTGGGTGATGGCTGTGCGTTCGCTGTGAACGTCACCGGATGTCGAAGTCGACAAGGCTCTGATCCGGGGCACGGGACTCGACGAGGTACTCCGAGACGTGCCCCGGACGCCGACGGCCGAGACCGCGCCCCCCGCCCGGCTGGGTGAGCGCGTCGACGAGTTCGTCGACGGCATCCGAGGGGCCCTGGGCGTCGACCTGCACGCGCCCGTCGGCGAGATTGCGTGCCGAGCCGACGAGGCCGAGGCGCGCCGCCTCGCCCGCGACCCACCACCGGAAGCCGACTCCCTGAACGAGGCCGTCCACCCAGACCATCGTGCGGACGACGCCCATGTCAGGTGTGCAGGTAGCCGAGCAGGTGATTGCGTTCGTCGGTGAGCTGATCGATGCGGTACTTGACGACGTCACCGATCGAGACCAGCGCGGCCAACTCGCCGTTGACGACGATGGGGATGTGGCGCACGCGCTTGTCGGTCATGACGTGTGCGGTGTCCTCGATCGGATCCTCGGGGGTGCCCGTCACCACATCGCCGCTCATGAGATCGGCCACGGTGACGTCCACGGTCGCGGCGCCTGCAGCGGCGAGCCGGCGGACGACGTCGCGCTCGCTCACGATGCCCTCGATGTGGTGGCCGTCGGACGAGACCACGACGGCGCCGATGTTGTGCTCGGCCATGAGCGCCACGAGATCGGCCACGGTCGACTCCGGGGTGATCGTGACGACGCCGTTGCCCTTGCTCTTGATCACGTCGGAAAGCTTCATGGCGGGACGGTACCGTTCCGGCGTGCCGACGCGCCAGCACGCCGGGCGGACGTGGACGAAGTTGGTGACCCCGGATGCGGTCGGCGAGGATGGGTGCTCGACACGGCAGAGGGACCGAACCCCGGGCACGAGGAGGCCGCATGGACCGCTCAGGCGCGACGGCACGCTCACGCGCGACCGCCGGGGTGCGCTCCGGCATCGACAGCGACACCGGCATGCGCGCGGTGGTGCCCCCCATCTACCTCTCGACGAATTACAGCTTCGCCGGTCTGCACGCGCGGGGGCCCTACGACTACAGCCGCTCCGCCAACCCGACGCGCGACCTGCTGGGCGACGCGCTCACCGAGCTCGACGGCGGGGCCGGGGCGGTCGTGACGGCGTCCGGCATGGGGGCGATCACCACCGTCCTCATGGCGTGTGTGCCGGCCGGCGGCACCGTGCTCGCCCCGCACGACGCCTACGGCGGCACGTGGCGCCTGCTGGACGCCCTCGCCTCCCGCGGTCAGTTCACCCTCGAACTCACCGACCTGACCGCCCCGGACGCCCCCGCCCGCGTCGCCGAGATCGCGCCCGACCTGCTGTGGGTGGAGACGCCGTCGAATCCGCTGCTGGGCATCAGCGACATTGCGGGGCTGTCGGCGGCGGCGCACGGGGTGGACGCGATCGTGGCGGTCGACAACACCTTCTGCTCCCCGGTGCTGCAGCGCCCGCTGGCCCACGGTGCCGACGTGAGCGTGCAGTCGTCGACGAAGTACCTCAACGGGCACTCCGACGTGGTCGGGGGTGTTGCGGTGGCCGCCACCGCCGAGCTCGCCGACCAACTGCGTTGGTGGGGGAACTGCCTCGGGGTGACCGGGGGCGGCTTCGACGCCTACCTCACGCTGCGGGGCGTCCGGACGCTGCACGTGCGCATGCGGCAGCACCTGGAGAACGCGGCGGCGTTTGTGGCGGCCGTTCGCGACCATCCGGCCGTGGCGCGCCTCCACTACCCGGGCCTGCCCGACCACCCCGGTCACGACCTCGCCGCACGCCAAATGGACGGCTTCGGGGCGATCGTGTCGGTGGAACTCGCCGGCGGCCAAGCCGCCGTGGCGGCGCTGCTGGACGGGCTGACCTGCTACAGCCTGGCGGAATCGCTCGGGGGAGTGGAGTCGCTGGTGTGTCATCCCTCGTCGATGACCCACGCCGCCATGCCGCCGCACGTCCAGGCCGCCGCGGGGCTGCGGCCCGGCCTGGTGCGGTTCAGCCTCGGCATCGAGGACGCCGACGACCTGATCGTCGACGTTCTCGCCGGCCTCGACCGGGCCGCGGCGGCGTCCGGACGCTGAGGGGGGTCGTCCGACCGCCTCAGCGGGGCGGGAACTCCTGGTGCGCCTGGTCGGCGATCCTGGTCATCATCGCCAGGTCCAGCCCGGCACCGAACGCGCCGCCCAGGACGGGGATGAGGCGTCCCGCCCCCCCGAACACCCCCCCGCCGGCGCGGCGCAGGCTCCGGAAAACCACCGCCGACAGCACCACCATGATGGCGGCCCGGGGCAGGCTGCGGCTCGCGAGCTGCACCGCCGTGCCGCCGCCCACGGCGATGCCCGCCTTGCCGAGGATGTCGGCGGAATTCGAGCCGACGAGGGTGAGCAGCACGGCCGTCCGGATGCGCTGGTCGGCCACGTCGTAGCCGCGCAGGTGGGCGATGGCCGCGGTCATGCGGGTGGCGAGGACGTAGAACTGGAACACGTTGGCGGGCACCGCCACGAGGAGCGTGACGAAGCCGCCGAGATTGGTGACAAAGCCGCCGGCGCCGGCGAGGCGCTGGTGCTGGGCGCGGACGCGGCGGACGGCCACCTCAACGTCGCCGTCGGCGCGGGCCAGGGCCTCGCTGGCGATCTTGGTGGCGGAGTCGAAGGGGCCAAGGCCGTCGATGCCGACGCTGGTGAGCTGCTGGATCAGCGTCGAGATCGAGTCGCTCGTGCCGTCGGGGTCGTTGGCCTCATCGAGCGCCGAGCGGGTGACCTCCACGTTCTTCTTGCTGCCGCGGAACATGTCGAACAGGCCCATGGGATTCCTTCTCTCTGCGTCGCCGAAGCGTCCTGCTGCGGGGCGCCCGGCCGGGAATGGCACGGGATCGCCGACGAGAAGCCTCTCGCACCCGCAGCGCGGATTCAACCTGTGGCAAGGAGAATCGCCGGCGATGGCGCGGCTACGCGCGTGACAGCAGCGCCCGGACGAGCAGCCCGAAGTTGGACGACTTCTCGGCGAGGCGGCGCACGAAGTAGCCGTACCAGTCCGTGCCGTAGGGCACGTACACGCGGACGGTGTGCCCCGCCGCGGCCAGCCGCCGCTCCTCCCCGGGCCGGACGCCGTACAGCAGCTGGAACTCGTAGCTGTCCACGGGGCGATCGAGGAGGTCGAGGTATTCCTGCGCCGCCTTGATGAGCGCCGGGTCATGCGTCGCGATCATGGGGTAGCCGTCGCCGCGCAGCAGGATGCGCAGGCAGGTGAGGTAGGCCCGCTTGATGTCGGCGCTCTTCGTGTGCGCCACCGATGCCGGTTCGTCGTACGCGCCCTTGCAGATCCGGGTCCGGGAACCCGGTCCCGACAGGCGCAGGCAGTCGTCGGTGGTCCGCTTGAGCATGGCCTGCAGGACGCCGCCGGTGCGGGGGAACTCCTCCCGGCAGGCCTCCACCAGGGCGATCGTGGCGTCGGTGTCGGCGTGGTCCTCCATGTCGATGGTGACCGTCGTGCCCACGGCGTCCGCCGCCGCACAGATGCGGAGGGCGTTCGCCAGGGAGACGCGCTGGCCGTCCGGCAGCGCGAGCCCCAACGCGCTCGCCTTGACCGACACCTCGGCCCAGCCGCTGAGTCCCTCGGCGCCGAGCCGCTCCAGCAGCCTGAGGTACTCCGCCACCTGGGCGTCCACCAGCTCCGTCGTGCCGGCGTATTCGCCGAGGTGGTCGAGCGTCGCATGGATGCCGGACGCGCTGAGCCGCCGGACCGCGTCCAGCGCATCGTCGGTGGTCTCGCCGGGCACGAACCTGTCGACGACCGCCCTGGCCGGCGGGAAGGCCACCGCGAACCTCTTGACGTGCTCGTTCCTGGCCAACCCGAGTACGACGTTCTTCACGCGTTCCTCCTCGCCCACACCGTGGTGCCCACACCGTTGTGAGGGACAGTCTGCCGCAGCAGGGGCCATCGGCGTGAGCCGGACGGCCCCGGATTCCGGGAT
>JAKDIK010000150.1 GCA_030450535.1 Propionibacteriaceae bacterium | reverse complement strand
TCCGGGTCGGGCACGTCCACGACGAACAGGCGTGGGCGCCGGTCGGTCGTCCAGCCGAGCCCGTTGGCCTGGATCTGCTGCGTGGTGAGGTGACGCGGGTCCTCCTGGGAGGCCGCGACTCCGTCGAGGGTCCCGTAGCGGCCGTCCTCGGCGACGCGGGCGACGAACGCGATGCGGCCCGAGTCGGGCGAGAAGCAGTAGGAGCCGACGCCGAGCTTGGCGTCCGTGACCTGGCAGGCCTCGCCTCCGCCGGTGCGCTGCACGAACACCTGCGGGCGGCCCTCGGCGTCCCCGCGGATGAAGGCGAGCAGGCGGCCGTCCGGGCTGAACCGGGGATCGCTGTCGTGGACGCCGCGGGTCAGGCGGCGCGGGCTGGCGTCCGCGACCAGATCGACGCGCCACAGCTGCCCGACATACGCGTCGGCGGCCAGGCTGGGCCGGGAAACCGCCACGACCGCCCACGTGCCGTCCGGGTGGACGGTGGGTTCGCCGACGACGGAGAGCAACTCGATCTGTTCGGGACGCATGGGCCGAGCCTACTGGGCCGACTCGAGCTCGCCCCGTTCGGTGAGGTCGGCGACGATGCGGGCGTGGAACGCCTCGTCGATGCGGTACCAGCGCAGGTAGATGAGGTAGGCGACGACGATCAGCACCATGGGAAAGCCCATCATCATGAGGCGCATCCCCAGCAGGCCCGCGGGCGTGACGTCGTCGGGCGTGGCCGCGGCGTTGATGCCGGTGAGGATGAGGGTGGCGCCCACGATGGCGGTCGCCAGCGCCCCGGCCACCTTGTTGATGAACGGCTGCAGGGCGAAGGTGACGGCGGTGTTGCGTCGTCCGGTGCGCCACTGGCCGTACTCGATGCAGTCGGTGAGCGCCATCATGATGAGCACCACGATGATCGCGTTGGCCACGAACACGAGCAGCCCCGCGATGCCGATCGGGATCATGTTCATCGGCGCGAAGAAGAAGATGACGTAGCCCACCACGCACATGCCGATCGCGACCGTGAAGAGTTGCCGGCGGGTGAGGAAGCGACGCATCAGCGGGAACAGCGCGAAACCCAGCAGCTGCGCCACCCCGAGCACCGCCGCGAACGGGGTGTACATGCCGGGGTCGCGGTAGGCGTAGGTGAAGAAGTAGACGCCGAAGGTCGTCGTGGTCACGTACCCGGTGGTGAACACGATCATGGTCAGCGACGTGACGATCAGTTGGTCGTTGCGCAGCACGATGGACGCCAGCTCGCGCAGCGTCGTGCGCCGCTGGGGGCGGACGCGGACGGGCTGCTTGACGCCGATCAGGGTCACGGCCTGGAAGGCGATGGTGGCGAGGACGGCGACGATCATGAACGTCGTCCAGGCCGCGGGCCCGCCGCCCAGCGCGGTCGTCACGGGGATGACGGACGTCACGGCCGCGAAAAGCCCGATCGTGGCGAACACCTTGGTCAGCGAGCCGATGCGCTCCCGCTCCCCGGGATCGAGGGTGAGCGCGGGCAGCAGCGACCAGTAGGGGATGTCGTTGGTCGTCCACGCCAGGCCCCAGCAGAGGTAGACGACGGCGAAGAACGCGATGTAGGCGGGCCCGCGCAGGCCAAAGTCGGTGAACAGCAGCACGGCGAAGACCGCGGAGGCGACGATGCCGAACGCGATCCACGGCTTGTAGGGGCCCCAGCGGGTATGGGTGTTGTCGACGATGCCGCCCATGATGATGTCGGTGAACGCGTCGAACAACCGGGCGGCGAGCAGGACGCCGTTGATCGCCCACATCGTCGCGTCGTCGAGGTCGAGCACCTCGGTGAGGAACACGATGAGGAACATCGTGACCATCGTGTAGACGAAGTCGCGCCCCAGCGTGCCCACGGCGAACGTCCAGGCGTTGCGGCGCGCCGGTGAACTCATAGCTGCAAGCTAGCGTGCGCGGCCCCCGGCCGGGTGGCGGCTCACCACGACGCGAAGCAGGCCACGAGGACGAGGCAGAACCCGATCTCGATGAACCCGATGTGCTTCGGCGAGAGCGGACGCCCCCGGCGCGGCACCAGCCACGCGCGCGCGGTGGCTGCCGCGAAGAACGGCGCCCACCACCAGGCCAGGACGCCGACGGACGCGAGCGCCGCGGCGGCCAGGGTGACCGCCGCGTGCCACGCGACGGAGGCGCCGAGATACCCCCGGGAACCGCGCTCGCGAATGTTGGTCTTGACGTACAACACGGTGCCGAAGAAGTAGGCGAAGGAGCCGGCCGCGGCCGCGAAGGCGGCGCCGGCGTCCGGGGCCGAGGGCAGCGACAGGGGGTCGGGGTGCGCGGCGACCAGCGCAATCAGCGATGCCGCGGTCACGGTCAACGCGCCGCCGGCCAGCGCGCGCTCGCGACGGCGGGACGCCAGCACCAGCGCGGGCACGAGCAGGGGCACGAACGCCGGGACCCACCGGGCCAGCGCGGGGCCGGCGAGCGCCAGCGTCACGAGGCCGAACGCGCCCGCGGGGGCCCCCGCCGTGACCAGCGGACGAAGCCACGGCGCACGGCGTCCGGCCGGGGCCTTGAGCCAGCTGGAGGCGGCGTAGAAGGCGACGTAGCCGGTCAGCCAGCACGCGAGCAGCGGCAGCAGGTGGGACGCCGGCTCGCCCGAGCGCAGCCGCAGGATGGTGCCGAGCAGCCACGGCAGCACGAGCATCGCCCACGCCCCGTGCTGATTCGGGACCCACCTGGGCACGTGCCGGCGGCGGGGCCGCGAGGTGGCGGTGGCGGTCACGGTTCGATCATGCCTCATCGCCGGCAGACGCCAGAGCGGGCTCAGCCCTCGGGGCAGTCCGGCTGCTTGAGCGAGCGCGTCACGATGTAGGTGCGGTCGCGAGCCTCGATGGTGGTGACGCCGACGCCCGCGCGCAGCGCCGGCAGGTAGGGCAGGTGGCTGTTGAACACCAGCCACAACTCCCCGCCGGGCCGCAGCACCTCTCCCGCCCGCCGGATCATCTCGAAGGTGGGGGTGGAGTCCTTCGCGGCCCCCTGATGGAAGGGCGGGTTGCTCACGATCAGATCCGCGCTGGCGGCCGGCGTGCGCCCGAAGCCGTCCGAGCGGCGCGTGCCGACGGCGACGCGGTTCGCCGCGGCGGTGAGACGCGTGGACGCCAGCGCCTGCTGGGAGACGTCGATCCCGGTGACGGCGAAGCCGCGCACGGCCAGCCAAGTCGCGATGATGCCGGAGCCGCAGCCGAAGTCGATGGCCACGCCGGCGGTCGGGACGCTTGGGGGGCGGGCCGGTGGCGTGGGCAGCACACGGCCGAGCGTGCGGAGGAGCAGGTGGGTGCCGTCGTCCAGCCGGTTGGTGTTGAACACGTCGCCGCGCGAGAGCACCGTGAGGTCGACCTCCGGCACGTAGCGGCGGGTTGGCCAGCGCGGGGGCATCGGGCGCGCGCAGGTCGCGTGCAGCACGCGGGACTTCTGGCGGCCGAGGCTGGCGCTCACCTGGGCGAACGAGCGGGACAGTGCGGTGTTCTGCGCGGGCGTCATGTGCTTCACCCGCGCGCCGGCGACGACGCGGGATGCGGGGGCCAGCCAACCGGCGAGCACCTCGGCGGTGTCCTCGACTCCCGAAACCGACCGTGGCAGGCGCCACAGCACGGTGTCGGGCACCCAGTCGGGGGACGATCCGGACTCGGCCACGTGGGCGCGGGGGAGGCGGGCCTGCTCGCGGACGTCGTCGCACCAGGCGCGGACGTCGGCGCCCTGACGAATTGCCTCACGGGTGAGCGCGCCGTCCACATCGTCGAGGACGAAAACGCGCCCGGTGAGCGATCCGGCTTCATCGAGAATCAACGATGCCACCGGATCAACGCTCATACGCCGATTGTAGTAGAGGTGACGACAAAGGAGTTGCTGTTGCCTTCGCTTGCCGTGCGGGATTGGTTCCGACCGTGTGAGGGCGGTGGGCGTCCACAGGATGGACGCCGCCCGCCGTTTGGGTGCCGAGCGGGGCGGTCGACTACCGTGGGCCCTGGACCACCGCCGCCGGTTTGCTCCCACCGGCGGGACGACGCGGTCCGCGCGCACACCGCCGTGACGGAGCACCGAAGGAGAGACCAGTTCAGATGACCGAGACGAAGTACGTCTACGACCTCAGTGAGGGCGACATCTCACTAAAGCCCCTGCTGGGTGGCAAGGGTGCCAACCTGGCCGAGATGGCCCGGATCGGGGTTCCGGTCCCGGACGCGTTCACCGTGACCACGCAGGCGTGCGTGGCCGCCATGAACAATGACGGCAACTGGCCCGAAGGCCTCGACGAGCAGGTGGCCGCGGGTTTGGCGCGGCTCGAGGAGCGCACGGGCAAGACGCTCGGCTCCGCAGAGAACCCCCTGTTGGTCTCGGTGCGGTCGGGTGCGGTCTTCTCGATGCCCGGGATGATGGACACGATCCTCAACCTCGGCATCTCCGACGACACCGTCGCCGCGGTGGCCAAGCTGGCCGACAACGAGCGCTTCGCCTGGGACTGCTACCGCCGCTTCATCCAGATGTACGGCGAGGTCGTCGAGGGCATCGAGCCCCACGTCTTCGAGGACGCCCTCACCGAGATGAAGCGACGCAAGGGCGCGGAGCAGGACACCGACCTCTCGGCCGAGGACCTTCAGGAGCTGACCGCCGAGTTCAAGGAACTCGC
The DNA here is from genome assembly GCA_030450535.1 of Propionibacteriaceae bacterium. GTDB lineage: Bacteria > Actinomycetota > Actinomycetes > Propionibacteriales > Propionibacteriaceae > Propioniciclava. Next base: position 2,198 of record JAKDIK010000150.1, on the reverse strand, counting down.
CAACGAGGCGCTGGGCGGCCACTGGACGACCGACCCGCGCGAGCAGCTCGTCCGCGCGGTCAACGCCGTGTTCAAGAGCTGGCTCAACCCGCGCGCCGAGGTGTACCGCCGCAGCCAGGGTATCTCCCGCAACCTGGGCACCGCCGTGAACGTGCAGCAGATGGTGTTCGGCAACCGCGGCGAGACGTCCGCGACCGGCGTCTGCTTCAGCCGCAACCCGTCCACCGGCGGCAAAGAGCTGTACGGCGAATTCCTCACCAACGCCCAGGGCGAGGATGTCGTGGCCGGCATCCGCACCCCGCGCAATCTCGAGGAGATGGAGGAGGTCCTGCCGGAGGCGTTCCACGAGCTGCTCGACACGATGAGCAAACTGGAGCTCCACAACAAGGACCTGCAGGACATGGAGTTCACGATCGAGGATCGCAAGCTCTACATGCTCCAGACCCGCAACGGTAAGCGGACGGCCGCAGCCGCCGTGAAGACGGCGGTCGACATGGTGGACGAGGGGCTCATCACCACCGAGGAGGCGCTGCTCCGGGTCGAACCGGCGCAGTTGGACGCTCTCCTGCACCCGGGCATCGACCCGAACAACTCCGCGAAGGCGATCGTGAAGGGCCTGCCCGCCTCGCCCGGCGCGGCCGTGGGCGCGCTGAGCTTCAACGCCGACGACGCCGCCGAGCGTGGTGGCAAGGGTGAGAAGGTCATCCTGGTCCGCTACGAGACGACCCCCGACGACATCCACGGCGTCATGGTGAGCCAGGGCGTCCTGACGGCCCACGGCGGCATGACGTCCCACGCGGCGGTCGTCGCGCGCGGCATGGGCATCACCTGTGTCGCGGGTGCTCCCGGCATCAAGATCGACGTGCTCGCCGAGACCGTCACGATCGACAACTTGGCCTACGGCAAGGACGACGTGCTGACGCTCAACGGCTCCACCGGCGAGGTATTCGCCGGGGCGCTCGAGCTCGTGCCGCCGGACATCAACGAGGACTTCCTGAAGGTTGGCGAATGGGCGGACGCCGCCCGCCGGCTGGGCGTCCGCGCGAACGCGGAGAACTTCGAGGACGCGTCCAAGGCCCGCGAACTCGGCGCCGAGGGCATCGGCCTCGCCCGCACCGAGCACATGTTCATGGCGGCTGACCGCCTGCCTGCGGTGCGCAAGATGATCCTCGCCGAGAACGAGGACCAGCGCGCGGCGGCCCTGGCCGAGATCCTGCCGATGCAGCAGAAGGACTTCGAGGCCATCTTCACGGCCATGAAGGGGCTGCCGGTCACCGTGCGCCTGCTCGATCCGCCGCTGCACGAGTTCCTGCCGAACCTGGTGGAGCAGTCCCTGCTGGTGCAGAAGCTGGAGCTGACCGGTGGCGACGCGTCCGAGCTCGACGCCGAGCGGCTCACGCTCGCGCAGGTCAAGCGGCTCCACGAGCAGAACCCGATGCTCGGCACCCGCGGCTGCCGCCTGGCGATGCTGTACCCGTCGATCCCCGACATGCAGGCCCGCGCCATCATCAAGGCGGCCCTGGCGGTGAAGGAACGCGAGGGCGAGACCGTCGGCGTCGAGATCATGATCCCGCTGGTGGCGTTCGAGTCCGAGCTGAGGACCCAGCGCGAGATCGTTGTCGCCGCGGTCGAGGACGAGTTCACCAAGGCCGGTCAGCGGCTGGAATACACCGTCGGCACGATGATCGAGATCCCCCGCGCCGCGCTGGTGGCGAACGAGATCGCGAACGAGGCGGACTTCTTCAGCTTCGGCACCAACGACCTGACGCAGACCGGCATCGGCATCAGCCGTGACGATGCCGAGGCCGGCTTCTTGGGAGCCTACGTCGACGGTGAGGTCATCGAGTCGAACCCGTTCGCGTCCCTCGACCAGAGCGGTGTGGGCCAGCTGGTGGCCATCGGCGTCGAGAAGGGCCGGCAGACCAAGCCCAAGCTCAAGACGGGCGTCTGCGGCGAGCACGGCGGCGATCCGGCGTCCATCGAGTTCTTCAACTCGGTGGGTCTGGACTACGTGTCCTGTTCGCCGTTCCGCGTCCCGATCGCACGCCTCGCGGCGGCGCAGGCGGCGCTGAGGGCGAAGTGACGCTCCGGTTGGCCTGAGGGCATCGGTGGGTGGCCCCGCCCCCGTTGGGGACGGGCCCCCCCGTTTTTGGGGGGGACCCCGGGGGGGCCGGCAAAACCACCGCCGGAGGCCCCGG
>JAKDIK010000149.1 GCA_030450535.1 Propionibacteriaceae bacterium | reverse complement strand
CAGCCCCCCAGCTCCGAGGAGACCGCATGTCCCGCAGCGCCGCAGGACCCGTCACGGATCCGAGTGTGGGCGACCACACGGGCTCGACGGCTGCCCCGCAGGCCCCGACCCCTCCGAGCCGTCGGACGCGCTCGAACGGTTCGCAGCTGACCACCCGTCAGCGCTTGAGCAAGCTCGACGTCGCCGTCGCCCCGTACGCCTACATCGCCCCGTTCTTCATCCTGTTCGCCATCATCGGGCTGTTCCCGATGCTGTTCACCGCGTACGTCTCCACGCGCGAGTACGGTCTGCTCTCGGGCGACGGCGGTCCCGCCGGCGTCGCGAACTACGCCTTCGTCCTCACCAACGACCGCTTCTTCATCGGTCTGCGCAACACCTTCAGCATCTTCCTGCTCAGCTCGGTGCCCCAAGTGATCGCCGCGATCTTCATCGCCGCCGTCCTCAACGCCAACCTGCGCGCGCGCACGTTCTGGCGCATGGGCGTCCTGCTGCCCTACGTGGTGGCGCCCGTGGCGGTCTCCCTCATCTTCGGCCAGATCTTCGCCGACCAGTCCGGCGTCATCAACGCCGTCCTCGGCGGCCTCGGGCTGCCGGGCATCGGCTGGCACAGCGACGTCCTGCCCAGCCACATCGCCATCGCGACCATGGTGAACTTCCGCTGGACCGGCTACAACACGCTGATCTTCCTCGCCGCCATGCAGGCGATTCCCCACGACGTCATCGAGGCCGCCATCGTGGACGGCGCGTCGCGCTGGCGTACCTTCTGGCACGTCACCGTGCCGATGCTGCGTCCCACGATCATGTTCGTCGTCATCACCTCCACCATCGGCGGCCTGCAGATCTTCGACGAGCCCCGCTTGTACGACAGCCAGGGCCTCGGCGGCAACAGCCGGCAGTGGATGACGATTGCCATGTACATGTACGAGCTCGGCTGGGGACCGCAGCGGAACCTGGGCCGGGCGTCCGCCGTGGCCTGGATTCTGTTCGCGATCGTCGTCGTCTTCGCCCTGGTGAACTTCTGGCTCACATCACGCATCGCCGCCAGCGGCGCTCCGACCCCCCGACGGAAGAAGGTCCGCGCATGAGCGTCGCCACCGCCCACCAGCTCGCCGGCCCGGGTGCCGCCCGCGCCGCCGCCCGCAGGCGCGCCCGCATGGAATCGGGTCAGCGCCGGCCCGGCTGGCTCACCTACGCCGTCCTCGCGGCCGTCCTCGCGATCTCCGCCTACCCCCTCTACTTCGCGTTCCTGCTCGCCAGCTCGAGCGCCCCCGAGATCGCCGTGAACCCCATCCCGTCGCTGATCCCGCAGGGGAACCTCGTCGACAACGTCAACCGGGTGTTCAGTTCGGTGCCGTTCTGGTCGGCGATCTGGAACTCGATCGTCGTCGCCGTCGTGGTCTCGTTCACCACCGTGCTCTTCTCGACGCTGGCCGGCTTCGCGTTCGCCAAGCTGCGGTTCCGGGGCAAGAAGGGTCTGCTGGCGTTCATCATCGGCACCATGGCGATCCCGCCGCAGCTCGGCATCGTGCCGCTGTTCATCGTGATGGTGCAGCTCGGGCTGGCCGGCAGGCTGCCCGCCGTGATCATTCCGGGCATGGTGAGCGCGTTCGGCGTGTTCTGGATGACGCAGTACCTCACCGAGGCGCTGCCGTTCGAACTCATCGAGGCGGCGCGCGTCGACGGCTGCTCGATGATCCGCACGTTCTGGCACGTCGCGATGCCCGCGGCCCGCCCGGCCGCCGCCATGCTGGCGCTGTTCACGTTCATCTCCAGTTGGACGCAGTTCTTCTGGCCCTACATCATCCTGGGCCCGGCCAACCCAACGCTTCCCGTCGCACTGCAGTTGCTGCAATCGTCCTACTTCAAGGACATGAGCCTCATCATGGCCGGTGTCGTCCTGGCCACGGCGCCGTTGCTGCTGCTGTTCGTCGTGGCCGGCAGGCAGCTCGTCTCCGGCATCATGGCCGGCGCGGTGAAGGGTTGAGGACCATGGGAGGTTTCCTCTGGGGCGCCGCCACGGCGTCCTATCAGATCGAGGGCGCCGCAGCCGAGGACGGCCGCGAGCCGTCCATCTGGGACGTCTTCTGCCAGGTGCCGGGCGCGATCGCGAACGGCGACGACGGCAACCTCGCCGTCGACCACTACCACCGCTGGCCCGAGGACGTCGCGCTGATGAGCGCCCTCGGGCTGGACGCCTACCGGTTCTCGGTGTCCTGGTCGCGCGTCCTCACCGCCGACGGCACGCCCAACCCGGCCGGAATCGCCTTCTACGACCGGCTCGTGGACGGACTGCTCGCCCACGGCCTCGAGCCGTGGCTGACGCTCTACCACTGGGACCTGCCCGCCCACCTTCTGGGCGGTTGGACGGCCCGGGCCACGGCCGAGCGGTTCGCCGAGTATGCGCTCGTCGTCCACGACCGGCTGGGGGATCGCGTCCGCCGCTGGACGACCCTGAACGAGCCGTGGTGCAGCGCGATGTTGGGCTACGGCGCCGGCGTCCATGCGCCCGGGCACACCGATCCGACCGAGGCGCTCACGGCCGCCCATCACCTGCTGCTCGGGCACGGGCTCGCGGCGCGGGCGCTCCGGGAGGCGGACGCGAGCGCCTCGATCGGCATCACGCTCAACTACACCCCGCTGTATCCCGCCAACCCCGACGACCCCGCGGACGTGGACCTCGTGCGCCGCGCGGACGGCACCGCGCACCGGTTGTTCACCGATCCGGTGTTCGGCCGGGGCTATCCCGCCGACGTGATCGAGGACGCCGGCCCGCACTGGCCGGCCGGCGCCGTGCGGGACCCCGACCCGGCCACCATCGCGGTGCCGCTCGACTTCCTGGGCGTCAACTACTATTCGACGCAGATGGTGAGGGCGGGGACGACGCCCGGGCCCAGCCCACACGTCACCGCACCCGGCCTCGTCGAGGTGTCGCGCGGCTTCGAGCGCACCGACATGGGGTGGGAGGTGCATCCGGCGGGTTTCCTGGAGCTGCTCCGAAGGATTGGCCGGACGTGGGCCGGGCCCGCCGGGGTGCCGCTGTACATCACCGAGAACGGCGCCGCCTACCCGGACGCACCCACCGCCGACGGCCACGTCGAGGACGCCGACCGCATCGCCTACCTCGACGCCCACCTCACGGCGGTCGCCGCGGCGCGGGCGTCCGGCGTCGACATCCGCGGCTACTTCGTGTGGTCGCTGCTGGACAACTTCGAATGGGCCCTGGGCTACGACAAACGGTTTGGCATCGTGGCCGTCGACGAGGAGTTGCGGCGCATCCCCAAGGCGAGCGCCCGGTGGTATGCAAGCCAGATCGCTTCGGGCAGGATGAGGGGCGAGGGAACATGACCGTTCATCGAACCCCGCGGGCCCAGGGCGACGGAGCACCGGGCGGGGCGCCCACGCTCCAGGATGTCGCGCGCCTGGCCGGAGTCTCGCGCGCCACGGTCTCGCGGGTCGTCAACGGCGGGACGCTCGTGAGCGCCGGGACTGCCGAGGCCGTCAACGCGGCCGTCCGGGAGCTCGGCTATCAGCCCAACCACGCGGCCCGGATGCTCGTCACGCGCCGCTCGGGCGTCGTCGCGGTGCTCGTGCCGGAGACGGATCTGCGGGTGTTCTCCGATCCCTACTTCGCCTCCACCTACCACGGCGTCATTTCAGCGTTCAGCGGTCACGAGGCCCAGGTGGTGCTCGCCATGAGCAAACCCGGCGAACCAGCGACCAGGCTCGTCGACTACCTCACCAGCGGCCGGATCGACGGCGCCGTCGTCGCCTCCCATCACGGCACCGATCTGCCCCGGGCCCTGGCGGGCCTCGCCCAGCCGGTCGTGTTCATCGGCGACCCGGGGGTGGACGGCGTGCCCTATGCCGACCTGGACAACGTGGAAGGCGCCACCCTCGCCACGCGGCGGTTGATCGAGTCCGGACGCCGGCGCCTCGCCACCGTGACCGGCAGCCTGGACATGGTCGCCGGCCAGCACCGCCGCGCGGGCTTCACCCACGCGTGCGCCGAGGCGGGCATCACCCCGGTGGCGATCATCCCGGGCAGCTTCACCGAGGCATCCGGACGGGAGGCTTCCCGCTCGGTGCTGGCGGCACGGCACGACATCGACGGACTCTTCGTGGCCTCCGACCTCATGGCCGCCGGCGTCATGGCCGAGCTGCAGTACGCCGGCGTCCGGGTGCCGGAGGACATCGCGGTGGTGGGGTTCGACGACTCCGAGGTGGCCCGCCGCGTCCGCCCGCCGTTGACGACCGTGCGGGGCCACGCGCACGAGGTGGCCACCGAGGCGGGACGGATGCTGCGGGAGCTGCTGTCGGGTTCCGGGACGCCCGCGCCGGTCATCGTGCGGCCCGAGTTGGTGGTTCGGGACTCGGGTTGATGACGAGCCGACGGTCCCTTTGATGCTCCGCCCGCGACCGGGCGGGGCGGGCTAGGGTGTCGCCCATGCAGACCGTGGTCGACGACATCGTGCTCACCAGGCATCCGGTCGGAACGGCCCACGAGCAGCTGGCCGCCCGGCTGACGGCGGCGGCGTCCGACCCCTTGCGGACGCTCTTCGCGGCCCCGCTGACGCCCACGCCGCTGACGGCGCCCAACGGGCAACTGCTGTCGCTCAGCCCGCGCACCGACGGCGTCCCGCTGGACGAGGAGCCGCCGTGGCAGGACGCGGGCCGCCTGCTCGCGCACCTGCACCGGACGCCGCCGCCGGCCGGGTTGCCCGAGCACGCGGGCCGGTCGTACCTGCAGGTCGCGGTGGACGCCGCGACGGTGCTGCACCAGGGCGGCGCGACCGACATCCTGCGCGAGCTGGGCCAGACCCTGCTCGAGACGTGGCCCACACCGGCGCGGCCCGGCCTCGTGCACGGCGACTGGGATCTGGGCAACCTGGGCCGGCTGCCCGGCGGATCCGCGTGGCTGCTGACCGGGGCCGAGACGCTCGGGCTCGGGGACCCGGCATGGGATCTGGGACGACCCGCGGGGCTGTGGGCGGCCGGGCTGCTGGACGACGCCAGCTGGCGCGCCCTACTGCGCGGGTACGCCGAGGGCGGCGGGCACATCCCGGCCGCGGGCGAGGCGTGGAACGCGCTCGAGCACCCTGCCAGGTGCGCCGTCTTCACGGCGGCCGTCCGCGAGGTCGGCCGGACGCCCCACCCCGAGCCGATGACGCCGCTGGCCGAGACGCTGCTGGAGGCGTGCGTGAAGATGAACGGGCGCCGCTGGTGAGCGGATCGGGAGCCTGCCCGTTCTGCGGTGGTCCGCTGTGGTCGCGGGAGCGACGGGGCCTGGAGGTGCTGATGTGCGACGCCTGCGGCGCGGGCTGTCTGCCTGCCGTGACGCTCGCGGAGGTGTTCGGCGAGCCCGTCCCGCCGCCCGAACCGCCATCCGAACACGGCTACCCGATGCACCACCCCCAGCAGGACGCCGGGCACGTCGCCGCGCGCGGTGTGCCGACGTTCGGCCCGTCGTGGGGGCTGGGGCCGCGCTTGGCGAGTCCGGACGGGGCTGGGCTGCTGCGCGGCTGAGTGCCAGTTGCCATCGGACGCGTGGTCGTCAGGACGCGGGGTCGTCAGGACGCGGGGTCGTCAGGGCGCAGGGTCGTCTGGAGCGGCGGCGCTCGAGGCGTCCGGCCGGCGTCCGCGGGTGGACGAACGCGAGCTGGCGGCTGGCGTCCGCACCTCGACTGCCGCGCCTCGCAGGCAGGGGCCGCATACTCGGTCGCCGGATTTCGACGGGGGTGGGTGGCAGAGTGGTCACCGATGGTTGCCGAGGAGTTGAGTCGCTTCTCCCCCGCCACGCGCGCGTGGTTCGAGGGGAGCTTCTCCACGCCAACAGCCGCCCAGGCAGGGGCGTGGGATGCGATCAGCTCACACCAGCACACCCTGGTCGTCGCCCCCACCGGCTCGGGCAAGACCCTTGCGGCGTTCCTGTGGGCGATCGACCGGCTGACCGCCGAGCCGCCACCCGACGAGGCCCTGCTCCGCTGCCGGGTCGTCTACGTGTCACCGCTGAAGGCGCTCGCGGTCGATGTGGAACGCAACCTGCGTTCGCCGCTGGTCGGCATCGGTCATGCCGCGGCGCGGCTGGGGTTGGAGCGTCCCGACGTCACCGTGGCGGTGCGCTCCGGGGATACCTCGCCCGAGGAGCGGCGCCGGTTCGCGAAGGCGCCCGCCGACATTCTCATCACCACCCCCGAGTCGCTCTATCTGCTGCTCACCTCGGCTGCGCGCGAGGCGCTGCGCGGGGTCACGACGGTGATCCTCGACGAGGTCCACGCCGTGGCCGGCACCAAGCGCGGCGCGCACCTCGCCCTCACCCTCGACCGGCTGGACTCCTTGTTGCCCGAGCCCGCCCAGCGCATCGGGCTGTCGGCGACCGTGCGTCCGCTCGACGAGGTCGCCCGCTTCCTGGCCGGCGGTCGACCTGTGACGACGGTGGCCCCACCCGCCGACAAGCGGTGGGAGCTGTCGGTCGTCGTGCCAGTGCCCGACCTCGCGGCTCTCGACACCGCCCCGTCGCCCGGGCGCGGGGGTGGTGATCCCGAGGCGCGCGGTGATCCCGAGGCGCGCGGTGATCCCGACCCGCGCAACCGGGCGTCCATCTGGCCGCACGTGGAGGAGAAGGTCGTCGACCTGGTGGAGCGGCACCGCTCCACGCTCGTCTTCGCCAACTCCCGGCGGCTCGCCGAACGGCTGACCGCCCGGCTCAACGAGATCGCAGACGAGCGGGCGCAATCGGACGAACGCACGACACCACCCGAGCGGGTGCAATGGGACGAACGCTCCACACCACACGAGCGGGCGGCATCGCTGGAGCCCTCCGGCAGCTCCTCTGCATCAGCATCCGCACCCCCACCCCGGTC
>JAKDIK010000148.1 GCA_030450535.1 Propionibacteriaceae bacterium | reverse complement strand
CTGGCCGACGCCCGATCAGGGCTGGCCACAGGCTCCCCAGCAGGGCTGGCCGCCGCCCCAGCAGGGCTGGCCACAGGCTCCCCAGCAGGGCTGGCCGCCCCAGCAGCAGGCTCCTTCCCAGCAGCACTGGCCGGCGCCACCACCGGACGCGATACCCCAGGGGCACTGGTTCCCCCCACAGCAGGCTCCGGAGCAACGGCCGCAGGCGCCAGTGGAGTACGGACCGCCGATGCTGTCCGGCCCGATCGGAGACTGGCCGCCACCGGTCGTCCCGGCGTATCCCGGGCCGCCGCCCCCGCAGCCTGCGCTCCCCGCGGATGCCGGCACCACCGCCGAACACGATCGGCAGGAGACCGGCGCCGTGGCGACCCTCGCGCCGCCGGCCACCGTGCCCCGCGCGGCCCTCGACCACCCCGTCTTCGCCAACCCGGCACCCGCGGTCGCCTGGTGGCACAAGCAGCGGGCGGCCCTGCGTGGGCGCATCTTCTCGCTCGTCCTCAACGTCGTCATCTGGGGCGCCCTGTGGTGGTACACCCAGCAGCCCGACAACGTGTTTGGCTGGACCTGGGGTACGGCCTCGTGGTGGATCGCCGGCGTGAGCATCGGCATCTCCGTGCTGCTGATCGCGTGGGCGTTCGTCCAGCACCGCCGTGCCCGCCGCGCCGTCGACAGCCTGCAGGAGGGCCTGGCGCTCGGCGTAGGTCGCGGAGGGATTTACCTCAATGAGACGTACCTGCGCTGGTCCGAGATCGCCGGCCTGGACGTCCGGCCCGGCCGCCTCGGCGGCAGCGCGCGCCTGGTCGTGCGCACGGCGTCGGGAGGCAGCCACGTCCTCCCGCTGGACTACCTCGCCGGGACGCCGGCGTCCCTCGACGGGGCCATCCGCGCACTGTCGGGCGGGCGCGCCTGGCTCGACCTCACGCGCCTCGACGACTGAGCGACTCCACTGCGTCGTCTTCGGACGACCCGGCTGCCGAGCCGCGGGAAATGCGGTTGAATGGAGGGGCCAGACTCAACGTTCCAGGCAGGAGAGCACCAACATGCCCATTGCAACTCCCGAGGTCTACGCGGAGATGATCGACCGCGCGAAGGAGAAGGGTTTCGCCTACCCGGCGATCAACATCACCTCGTCCCAGACCGTCAACGCGGCCATCCAGGGCTTTGCCGAGGCCGAGTCCGACGGCATCCTCCAGGTCTCGACCGGCGGCGGTGAGTACGCCTCCGGCCAGAAGGTCAAGGACATGGTGACCGGCGCCGTCGCGCTCGCCGAGTTCGCCCACGTCGTCGCCGCCAAGTACGACGTCAACATCGCGCTGCACACCGACCACTGCCAGAAGGAGAAGCTGGATCTCTACGTGAATCCGCTGATCGCCCTGTCGCAGGAGCGTGTCGACCGTGGTGAGGATCCGCTGTTCAACTCCCACATGTGGGACGGCTCGGCCATCGAGGTCGAGGAGAACCTGCAGATCGCCGAGGAATTGCTCTCGCGCACCTCGAAGGCGAAGCTGATCCTCGAGATCGAGGTCGGCGCCGTCGGTGGCGAGGAGGACGGCGTCACCGGCGAGATCAACGACAAGCTCTACACCACCATCGAGGACGGCATGCGCACGCTCGAGGTGCTGGGCACCGGCGAGCAGGGCCGCTACATCACCGCGCTGACCTTCGGCAACGTGCACGGCGCCTACAAGCCCGGTCACGTCAAGCTGCGCCCGGAGATCCTCAAGGAGATCCAGGACGCCTGCGGCGCGAAGTACGGCAAGGACAAGCCGTTCGACCTCGTCTTCCACGGCGGTTCGGGCTCGACCGAGCAGGAGATCGCGGACGCGGTGTCCTACGGCGTCATCAAGATGAACATCGACACCGACACCCAGTACGCCTTCACGCGTCCGGTGGTCACGTGGATGTTCCAGAACTACGACGGCGTCCTCAAGATCGACGGCGAGGTCGGCAACAAGAAGATGTACGACCCGCGCGGGTGGGGCAAGCAGGCCGAGGCCGGCATGGCCCAGCGCATCGTGGAGGCCTGCCAGAACCTGGGTTCGGTCGGCACGCACGCCTGATCCGCACCCGGATCGGGTTCGCCCGTACGGGACTCGCTCGAAACCACGCGGCGCCCCGCTCCCAATGAGGGAGCGGGGCGTCGTGCTGCGGGGGGCGCCGTGCTGCGTGTGGAGGCGTCTGGGCCTCCTCAGCGGGAGAGCTCGGCCGTCACCTGGGCGGCGATGGAACCGTCGAGGTTGCGCGGCGTCCAGCCCTCGCTGCGCACCCACTCGCTGCTGCATCCGGCGCAGGCGAACACCCACTCATCGCCGCGGGTCTCTCCGGTGGGGGCCCAGTCGCAACGGGACTGGCAAGGTTCTTGGCGCAGAGCGTGCGGCATGATCGTCGATCTCAGCGGGCGGACGCCGCGTCGTAGAGCGCTTGGCGCGCGGGCGTGGTCACGACGGCGGTGACGATCGGATCGACCGTCGCCTCGAAGGCGAGCGGCTCGACCTCGTTGTAGGCGGCACCGGCTGCTTCGGCGGACGCCCTGGCCTCGGCCTCGGCGGCGGCCACGGCCTCGTTCGCGGCGGTGATCAGCCCGGGAACGGAATCGGTGAGCGCCTCGCGGTCGGCCCTCGACAGCCCATCGAGGGCGGCGGCGTTGGCGACGAGGTAGTCGGGCACCAGCTGGTGGTGGGTGAGGCCGACGAAGGTGCCGGCGGCCAGGCCGAGGGACTCGAAGTCGAACAGGGTGCCCTCCACGCCCTGGATTCCCCCGGAGTTCAGCGTTGCCGTCACTTGGTTCTCGACGAGCGGCACGGCGACCCCGCCGAAGGCCTCGATGATCCGCACGGCGTCCGGCGACTGCCCGACCCGGATGCGCTGGCCCTGGACGTCGGTGGGAGTCGTGATGGCGCGCTGGGTCGAGAGCAGGTTGCGCGCCCCGCCGTACCCGCCGCCGAGCACGATGAGGCCGTCCGCCTCGAGCGATCCGTAGAGGTCGCCGGTCACCTCGGCGTCGCCGAGGACGGACGCCTGTGCTGCAGCCGAGTCGAACGTGTACGGCAGGTTGAAGACTTCGAAGTCGCCGTTGCGCTCGGCGAGGTCGTCGCCGTCGACGAAGGCGAGCGACGCCGTGCCTGCCGCCACGGCCGCGGAGTCGTCGGCCTCGGTGGTGATCGTGATCGTCGCGCGGCCGTCGGTGGCGTCCGAGACCCCCTGCGCCCAGTCGGCCACCGCGGCGTGGCGCGGGTCGGCGTCCCCGCCGGGCAGCGCGATCGTCAGGGTGGTTGGCTCGGCGGGGCTCGTCGGGCCCGTGCAAGCGGCCAGGGGCAGGCAGGCGGCTGCGGCGAGCGCGACGAACGTGCGGCGGTTCATGGGGTCGTCTCCTCCAGGATCGGTTCGTCATCGATGGTACGACCGGCCTGCCGCCGCGCGCAGCCTGGGGCGGCAACTCCCTTAGTCAGCGCGGGGTTGGTGCTTCCGCGGCACCGTAGGCGATGAACTGGAGCGCGTGGACGGCGCTCAGTGCGGTGGCGCGCTCGATGACGGGGGCGAGCAGGCGCCCGGACAGCTTGAAGAGCCGGTAGCTGGTCGTGCGGGTGAGCTCACAGCCCCCCGGGGCCGGTGTGATGTCGAAGCGATCGTGGCGCAGCGGCTGGCCCGCGTACTCGCCGTCGGTGAGTTCCTGGAGCCACGACACCTGGTGGTTCGCCCCGTCCTCGTGACGGCTGAGGTGGAAGCGCACGGTGATTTCGCGCTTGCCGCGCGCCAGACGGACGACCTCACCGCCGGCGGAGACTTCCGCGTGGGCGGGGTCGTAGGCCCACCACGCCAGGGAGGCGGGGTCGGCGAGGACGTCCGCCAAGTGCTCGGGTGCGACGGAGACGAACCGGGTGATGCGGAGGCCCCGCGCCGGCTCGGGCAGGACGCCCGCCGCCGGCGGGACGCGATCCGCGACCAGCGGGTCATCCGAGCCCGCCCGCAGCTCTTGGACGAGATCGTTGGGGGCCACCCCGTCGGCGTCCAGCAGGCGCCGCACCGCATCGGACTCCTTGAGCAGCCCGACCAGGATCGCGAATGTGTCGGGCGCCTTGCTGAGCCGGTCGCACAGGGCGCGCGCCCGGGAGGTGAACTGCATGTCGGGGTCGCCCAGGTCCTTGAGGGCCCGCGGCGGCAGCTGGAGCAGCGCGCCCTCGATGCCCAGCATGCTGAGATCGGCCGCCTGCGCCTCGCGGACGCGTTCGCGCGCCGAGGCGAGGCTGATGCCGTGGCGTCCGAGCAGACGGGCGGCAGCGCCGCCGAGGGCGACGAGACCGAGGTAGAGGTGGTCGACGTCGAGCTCGCGGGATCCGGCGCGGGCGGATTCCCGCCACGCGGCGTTGCACCAGTGGATGGCGAGGGTGAGTTTCATGGTCACTTCCTGGTTCGGGCGAGGTCGGGGGCGACCCGGCGGGAGAATTTCTTGTGGACGGCTTGGCGGGTGACGCCGAGCTCGGCGGCGATGTCGACCCAGGTGAGTCCGGCGCGCAGGGCGCTCTCGACCTGGGCCAGCTCGAGGGCGTCCGTGACGCGGCGCAGCGCCGCGACTGCAGCCAGCCCGCGGCGCGGATCGGTGGTGTCGGACGCCTGCGCGGCGACGTCGGAGGGAATCATGGATGTCAATCTAGGTTGACGAGGGGCGGTGTGTCAACCTGGGTTGCTGTACGCCGGCGTCCGGGCGCGTAGGCTCGCACCATGCGGATCGGAGGACTGGAGGTGGTGGCGCTCGTCGCCATCGCCGGCGTCCTGCTGCTGATGATGATGTCCGCACGCTCGAATCGCCCGGTCGGCGCCGAGCTCACTGAGCTGTTCGGCGACCCGGTGAGCCCGAGCCCGGGGCCGAATGCCAAGCGGTGGGCGCTCGGCGTCCTGTGGGAGGCCGGCGTGGACGCCGACAGTGACCCCGCCTACGCCGCCGGGATCCTCCGCGAGGCCCGCCCCGGGCTGTCGCAGCAGGCCGCCCGGGCGCTGGTCGCGGCGATCTCTTGACGCCGAGGCCGCCTATCCTGTCAGGGTGAATGACGCCCGCACGCTGCTGCTCGCCCCCGAGGTCGGCGAGACCCGCCTGCCGCCCGACCCCGCCCTCGACGCCATCATCGCCGCCGGCGAGGCGGGCTTCCTCGGCGTCGTGGCCGAGCACCCGGCGTCCCCGCTCGTGTGGGCCCTGCTGGCCGAGGGCTCGCTCTCGGCGCGGACGCCGCAGGGCGACATCACCGCGTACGCCTTCGCCCGCACGGGCTACCACCGCGGGCTGGACGCGCTGCGTCGCGCCGGCTGGCGTGGACGCGGACCGGTCCCGTGGGAGCACGAGCCGAATCAGGGCTTCCTGCGCGCACTGTGGGCACTCGCCTGCGCGGCGCGGCGCATCGGTGAGCAGGAGGAGTACGAGCGTTGCGTGACCTTCCTGACCGAGGCGTCCGAGGACGGCTACGCCGCGCTGATCAGCCTGCGGCCCCTGTCGCTGTGACGCCGCGGAACTCACCGGATATGAGGTTTGTTAGAATCTGGATGTAAGAGCCCGGCGGACCTTGCGCCGGGCTTGTTGTTTGTGCAGAAGGGGCAATGCATGCCTGGCATCGTGGTGATCGGAACCCAGTGGGGTGACGAGGGCAAGGGCAAGGCGACCGACCAGCTCGGCGACGCCGTCGACTACACCGTCCGCTATTCGGGGGGCAACAACGCCGGACACACGATCGTCGTCGGCGACGAGACCTACGCGCTGCACCTGCTGCCGTCGGGCATCCTCAACCCGGGCATCCCCGTGCTGGGCAACGGGGTGGTGATCGACCTGGAGGTGCTGTTCGGCGAGATCGACGCCCTCACCGCGCGCGGCATCGACACGTCGCGGCTCATCATCTCGGCGAACGCGCACCTGATCGCGCCGTATCACAAGACGCTCGACAAGGTCACCGAGCGGTTCCTCGGCAAGCGCAAGATCGGGACGACCGGGCGCGGCGTCGGTCCGGCGTATGCCGACAAGATCAACCGCGTCGGCATCCGCATCCAGGACCTGCTCGACGAGCAACTGCTGCGCGACAAGGTCGAGGCGGCGTTGGTCCAGAAGAACCAGCTGCTGGTCAAGGTGTACAACCAGCTCGCCGTCGACCCGACCGAGGTCGCCGACCACCTGCTGGGCTTCGCCGAGCGCGTCCGCCCGATGGTCCGCGACGTCGCGCGTGAGCTGAACGACGCCTTGGAGGCCGGCAGGCTCGTCGTGTTCGAGGGCGCCCAGGCGCACCACCTCGACATCGATCACGGCACCTACCCGTACGTGACGTCGTCGAACCCGATCGCGGCGGGCGCGTGCACCGGGTCGGGCGTGGGGCCGAGCCGGCTCGATCGCATCGTCGGCATCGCGAAGGCCTACACGACGCGGGTCGGCGAGGGTCCGTTCCCGACCGAATTGCTGGACGCCGACGGCGACCGCCTGCGCACCGAGGGTGGTGAATTCGGCACGACCACGGGACGCCCGCGTCGTTGCGGTTGGTTCGACCCGCTGGTCGTCGAGGCCGCGTGCACGTACAACGGCGTCACGGATGTCTTCTTGACCAAGCTCGACATCCTGACCGGCTGGGAGAGGATCCCGGTGTGCGTGGGCTACGAGATCGACGGGGAGGTCGTCCAGACCTACCCGGTGCTGATGAGCGACCTGGTGAAGGCCACGCCGGTGTATGAGTTCCTGGACGGCTGGACCGAGGACATCTCCGGGTGCCGCACATTCGAGGAATTCCCGGCGACGACCCAGGCCTACGTGCGCCGGGTGGAGGAGCTGATCCGCTGCCGCATCTCGGGCATCGGCGTGGGCCCCGGGCGCGAGCAGGTCGTCATGCGGAACGAG
>JAKDIK010000379.1 GCA_030450535.1 Propionibacteriaceae bacterium | reverse complement strand
TGAAGTGGGGAACTCCACCACGCAGCAATCCGGCTCGGCGAACGGGATGATCCGGACGCCCGGGGTGCCCTCGGCGAGCGCTGCCTGAATGAGTCCCTCGTGGATCGCGCACACCACCTCCGGGTGTGCCCGCGCCGATTCCAGCATGGGGCAGGTGAGGAGCCGGATGACGTCGGTCCTGCTCCCGGCCGCCTGTGCTCCGGACGCCTGTGCCCCGGACGCCGGGCCCCCGGACTCCGGCGCGCCGGAGTCCGGCGCGGCCGCCAGGTGGGACGCCAGCGCGCCCAGCACCTCGGCGACCGGCGCCACGGGACCCGCCAACGCACGGCGTCCGGCCGCCGTCAGCGTGTACACCCGGGCCGGACGCCCGCGCCCGGCTCCGTGCCGCTCGGCGACGTCGGCGAACCCGTCCGCGACCAGCCCGTCGAGGTGCTGACGCGTCGCGTTGGGGTGGCCGCCGAGTTCGTCAGCCAGGTCGGCGAGTGCCGCCTCTGGGCCGAGCCGCCCCAGCGCCGCCGCGACGCGTCCGCGGGCGGGCGAGAGCCCACTCGTCGGCGTGGGCTGCGGCCCCCAGGTGGTGTCCATGGCTCAAGACTAAGTGGAAAAACTACAGGCGTCCATGTAAGAATGTTGGTGGCCGGTTCCCGTCCGGACGCGGGAACCGGCCACACGCGTCATCACGGCCCACCAGGGTCCCACTCACAGGAGGTTTCCATGAGCGATCTGCCCTTGGTCGAGCGCCCCGCGTGCGGCTGCGGCCACCACGACGACGAGCTGCCGCTGCTGGACGCCCGGATCATTCCGCACGCCATCCGTCACGCCGCCATCCTCGGCGCGGTCGCCTCTCTGACCCCCGGTCGCGCCATGGGCCTCATCGCCCCGCACGACCCGCTGCCGCTGCTGGCCCAGATCCGTGACGCCCACGGCGACGACATCGAGATCAGCTACCTCGACCGCGGCCCGGAGTCCTGGACCCTGAAGTTCGCCCGCGCCTGAGCGGGCCCATGGCAGCCCCCGCACCCGCGCGAGCGATCCCAGCCCGCGGCACCCCAGCCCGCGGAACCCCAACCCGCGGAACCCAGGTGCGGGTGCGCGTTGCCCTTCTCGGCCTCGGCGGCGCCAGCCTGTTGGCCGGACTGGACGCCGCCCTCGTCGCCCTCGACGTCTGGGCGCCCGTCGCCGCCGATCACCTCCCCGGCGTCCACGGCATGGTCATGGTGCTCGGCTTCCTCGGCACCCTCATCGCCCTCGAACGCGCCCAGGCCCTGCGCCGGGGGTGGGCCTACCTCGCCCCCGGGCTGCTCGGATCCGGCGGCATCGCGCTCGCGCTCGGCGCGCACGTCCTCGGCCAACTCCTGCTGATCCAGGGGACGGCTGTCCTGGCGCTCGTCTACCTCGCCCTGTGGCGCCGGGCGCCCCTGCCGCTCGTGGGCGTCCAGGCGCTCTCGACGGTGCCCGCCCTGGTCGCCGCGACGCTGTGGCTCCGCGTCGACCTCGCCGCGCTCATCGTCCTGCTGGCCTGCTTCCTCGTGCTCACCATCGCGGCCGAGCGCGCCGAACTCGCCCAACTCACCCTCGGCGCGCGCGCCGTCCCGCGCCTGGTCGGATTCGCCATGTGGCTGGTCGCCGCCGCGGCCGCCAGCCTCGTATGGCCGGACGCCGGCGCGCGGGGTTTCGGCCTGGGCCTCGTGCTGACGGCAGCCTGGCTGATCCGCGACGACGTGCCGCGCCGCATGATCCGCACCGACGGTCTGCGCCGCTACAACGCCGCCGCGCTGCTCGCCGGCTACGGCTGGCTGCTCGTCGCTGGACTCACGTGGCTGATCGGCGGCACCCCGGCCTCCGCGGGCGCCTACGACGTGGTGATCCACGCGACGTTCCTCGGCTTCGGCGTCTCCATGGTGATGGCGCACGCGCCGATCATCTTTCCCGCGGTGCTGGGGCGTCCGCTGCCCTATCGCGCCGCGTTCTGGTTACCGCTCGGGCTGCTCCACGGCGGCATGCTCGCGCGCGTTCTCGGTGACGTCATGGGACAGGGGTTGGTGTGGCAGACGGGTTCGGTGGTCACGATCATCGCGGTGCTGGTGTTCGCGGCGACGGCGGTGACGAGCGTGGTGCGGGCATGAGCGCGGACGCGAGCGGCGCGGCCCTGCCCGCCCCCGAGTCGGCTCGTCCGGGTGGCCCG
>JAKDIK010000378.1 GCA_030450535.1 Propionibacteriaceae bacterium | reverse complement strand
ACCAGATGCTCCACGCCACCGGGTACGCCCGCGGCGTCCAGCTCGACGGTGGTCTGGCGCTCGAGGTCGGCGCGGAGACCCTTGAGCGCGTCGATCCCCTCCTGACGCGCCGCCGACGCGTGGGTGGTGGCCTCGCGCGTGATGCGATCGGCCTCGGCCTGGGCGCCGCTGACGAGGCGCTCCGCGCGCTGCTCGGCGCGCTGCACGAGATCGCCCGCCTGGGCCTCGGCGGCCTTGAGGAGGCTGGCGGTATGGGTTCCGAGCCGGCTGAAGTCGGTGTCGTCCACCCGCAGGTTGGCGGCGGTCAGCTCGCGCTGCACCTCGCGGAGCTGATGCTTGGCGATGGACAGCTGACGCTCGATGTCGTGGATGTAGTCATCCACGGCCTTCTTGTCATAGCCCAGCATCGCGTTCGGGAAGCCGCGCACCGCGCTGGCGTTCTCGTCGAACAGGTCGAGGCCGCTGCCTTCGGGGTCCTGCGTCATCGTCGTCCTCTCGGGGAAAGAGCTCGGGGTGTCGCCTCCGATGCTACCCATGGTGGACGCCAATCCAGCCCGACACGCGCGCCGGCCCCGCAGGCTCTCCGGCGCGCGTGGCCGGGGGTCAGTGCGCGGCGTCGGCGGGCGGCTCGACGATCTCGAGCAGGATGCCGCCGGTGCTCTTCGGGTGCGCGAACTGGATGCGGGAGCCGCCCGTGCCGATCTTGGGCTCGTCGTAGAGAAGCGTGACGCCACGCTCGCGCAGGGTGGCGGAGACGGCGTCGACGTCGGCGACCCGGTAGGCAACCTGCTGGACGCCGCCGCGTCCGCCGTTTCGCTCGAGCCACTTCGCGATCGTGGACTTCTCGTTCAGGGGGGCCAACAACTGGATCTGGGCGTTCTCGGCACCCTGGGCGCCGGTCCCGAGCATGGCCTCCTCGACGCCTTGCTCCTCGTTGGTCTCGCGATGGAGCACGCGCCAGCCGAAGACGTCGCAGTGGAGCTTGATGGCCTCGTCGAGGTCGGGGACGGCATAGCCGACGTGGTCGATACAGACGAAGAGATCGGAGTTTTCCATGCCTCCAGCCTGTCACGATGGGCGCCCGCCCGGGTGCGGAACCCGGGCAATCGTCGCGGCGGGCGGTGCGAACCTGCGGCGGGTGCGGCGCGCCGCGGTGCGTGCGCGTCAGGGGTGGAGCACAATGGGACGGTCCGGCGCATGTGTCGTCAGCCAGTCTTCCCCGGCGGAGGTGCCATGAGCAAGCTCATCAGGAACATCGTGACGGCACTGCTTGTCATGTTCTTGATCTTCTACCTGTACACGCGCCCCGAGGCGGCCGCCGACTTCGTGAAGACGGTCTTCGGCGTGTTCGACTCCATCGGCCGGTTCTTCAGCGAGCTCGTCCGCTGACGTGTCCCTGCTCGAGGCGTACGCGTCCCCGCGCACCCAGCGCCGCCTCCTGACCGAGGAGGGGGAGTTCATCGTCGATGAGGTCGTCAAGCACTGGATCACCCGCGTGGTGCCGACGCTCATCATCGTGGCCGGCATGGCGCTTTTCCTGCTGATGCCCCTGCTCGGCAGCGGCTGGTGGCTGGGTCTGGTGCTGGGCGCCGGCCTGGGGGGCTACGGCTTCTACCGTCTCCACGCGGTCTTCATGGACCGCTTCGTGATCACCAACATGCGCGTGTTCCGCGTGCACGGCATCTTCGACCAGCACATGGCCACCATGCCGATCGCGCGCATTCTCGACATTTCCGTCCGCCAGACATTCTGGGGACAGATCCTCGGTTATGGGCACTTCGTGTTCGAGTCGGCGGCCCAGGACCAAGGGCTGAAGGACATCACGTTCGTCCCCGAGATCGAGGGTCGCGACCGGGAGATCCAGCGCATCATCCAGCGTGCCGGCCTCCGCGCCCGCATGAGCCGCGACGACTACTGGGCCGACAACTAGGCCTCAACTAGGCCGGGGCTGCTCAGCCCAGCACGGCGTCCACGACCTCCTTGGCCTCGGCCTGCACCCTCGCGAGATGCTCGGGCCCCTGGAAGGACTCGGCGTAGATCTTGTACACGTCCTCGGTGCCCGAGGGACGTGCCGCGAACCAGGCGCTCTTCGTCACCACCTTGAGCCCGCCGATGGGCGCGCCGTTGCCGGGCGCCTCGGTGAGCTTGTCGAGGATCGGCTCGCCGGCCAACTCGGTGGCCGTCACATC
>JAKDIK010000377.1 GCA_030450535.1 Propionibacteriaceae bacterium | reverse complement strand
GCGAGCACGCCGCCATCGTCGGCTTCCTGCTGGGGGCGGCAGCAGCACGCGTACCCGTGATCCTCGACGGGGTGATCGTCTGCTCCGCGGCCCTGGTCGCGGCGGCGCTGGCGCCGGGCGCCCGCGACCTCTGGATCGCCGGTCACGCCGGTGCCGAACCCGGCATCGAGGCGGCCCTGGCCGCCCTCGGCCTCACGCCGGTGTTGGCGCTCGGGATGCGGCTCGGCGAGGGCACGGGCGCGGTGACCGCGCTGCCGGTCGTCCAGGCGGCGGCGAAGATCATGCGCGAGATGGCCACGTTCGCGTCCGCCGGCATCGCCCCGGGGGCGTGACCGTGCGTCGGCTCATCATCGGCGGCGCCCGGTCGGGCAAGTCGCGGTTCGCGGAGTCACTGCTGGCCGACGCCGCGGCCGTCGAGTACGTCGCGACGTCCGAGATCCGCACCGACGACCCGGAGTGGACGGCCCGCGTCGCCGCCCATGTCGCGCGCCGACCGTCCCACTGGCGCACGACAGAGACCACCGATCTGGTCGCCGTGCTCGAGCGCCGCGACCCCGGCGTCGCCCTCGTCGACTGCCTCACCGTCTGGCTCACCCGTCAGATGGACGCGACGGGCTGCTGGGAGAGTGAGGCGTCCGCCGGGCCGGCGGACCCCGATCGCCGTCCGTCCGCACCGACCGACGCCCTCGACCGACTGAATTCCCACATCACCGCGCTCGTCACCGCCTTGACCGCCACGTCCCGCGACGTCGTGGCCGTCACCAACGAGGTCGGCCAGGGCGTCGTGCCGCCCACGGCGTCCGGGCGCCTGTTCCGCGACCAGATGGGCATCTGCAACGCCCGCGTCGCGGCGGCGGTCGACGAGGTGTGGTGGGTCGTGGCGGGCATCCCGACCAGGATCAAGGGCTGACCATGCGCGGTGTCATCGAGGGCCTGCACGCGGCGGTGTCGTTCTTCACGTGGATCCCGGTCCCGCCGGTCGAGGTGGACGAGGCGACCCCGCGCCGCGCGATCCTGGCGCTGCCGTGGGTGGGGCTGGGGGTCGGCGCGGTCGCGGCGGTCGCGTCCGGACTGGTGCTCTGGGCGGGCGCCGGTGCCCTGCTCGCGGCGGTGCTCGGGCTGGCGGTGCTCGCCGGCCTCACGGGCGCCATGCACCTCGACGGCGTCGCCGATACCGCGGACGCCCTGGGCTCCCGCACGCCGCCCGCCGAGGCCCTGGTGATCATGCGGCAGTCGGACATCGGGCCGATGGGGGTGGCGGCCCTGGTGCTGGTGCTGCTGGTGGACGTCGCGGCCCTCGCCTCACCGCGCCTGGACGCCGCCGGTCTCGTCGCAGCCCTCGCGGTGGCACCGATGGTGGGCCGGGTCGCCGCGCTGTTGGGCACCACCCGCTGGTTCGCCCCCGCCCACGACGGCGGGTTCGGCGCATTGTTCGCCCGCGTCACGTCGCCGGTCGCCTTCGGCGTCACCGCAGCGGCCGTCCTCGGGGCGGCGTTCTGCCTGGGGTTGCTCACCGGCGGCGTCCGCGGCGGGGTCGCGCTGGTGGTCGGGTCCGTCGTGGGGTGGGGGATCGCCGCCGGCTGGGTGCGGCACCTGCTGCGTCGCCTCGGTGGTCTCACCGGGGACACCTTCGGCTCCCTCATCGAGATCACCCAGGCCGCCCTGCTGATCGCGGTCGCGCTGGCCTGGTGAGCCCTTCGTGCTGGTGAGCCTGGGGCCACACAGCAGGTGAGTGCGGTTTCGGGAACCATGAGGGCCGGTGCGTGACGATTTGGCTGCAGTGAGTGCGCACTCACTCCCGCGATGACGCTCAGCGGCGCGACCACGGACGGATCGAG
Source organism: Propionibacteriaceae bacterium (assembly GCA_030450535.1). GTDB lineage: Bacteria > Actinomycetota > Actinomycetes > Propionibacteriales > Propionibacteriaceae > Propioniciclava. The sequence goes on along the minus strand of JAKDIK010000377.1, from coordinate 352 downwards.
TGCAGCCCAATCGTCACGCGCAGCCGATCACCGGCCAGACCCTCACCACACCGACCCCGCCGCGGCGATCTCGATCAGGGCGCCGCGCAGGTCGTCGGGGATCGCCACGGTCGACAGCGCCTCGGCCACAGCCAGCCCGTCGTGGTCGATCACCGCGCGCCACGCCCGTTCCTTGGCCACGAACGCGATCTCCGCGGCAGACAGCAACCCGTGGGCGTCCGCGGCGGCGTCCGGCTCGCGCCGCAGGAGCCCGCCCAGCGTGAGCTCGAACCCCGCGTCCAGATCGATCTCACCCAGGTCGATGCGCAGCGCCGGGGCCAGCACCTCGTCGGTGTGGACGGTGGGTTCGGCC
>JAKDIK010000147.1 GCA_030450535.1 Propionibacteriaceae bacterium | reverse complement strand
CGCTCGCGTCGTCGAAGCAGGGGCGCAGCGCCGGATGCCCCGGCGCCAACGCGCGGGCCAGCCGCAGCGAGGCGTCCTCGCGCAGACCCACGAGCGACGCGTTGCCCAGCAGGTTCGCCAACGTGCCGCGGTCGGCGTCCGACAGCTCCGGCCCGAGGGTCTGTCCGCCGATGACGACCTGCTTGCCGAGCGCCACCGCGATGTGGGCCATCGCGGCACGCTCGTACAGCAACCAGCCGTAGCGCGAGTTCAGATTGCCGCCGCCGGCGATGAACAGGGCGTCCACCCCGCGCAGCGTCTCGATGACGGCGAACACCTGGTCGTGCGGGGGCAGCGCCGCGGCCTCTCCCGCCATGACGGCCTTGATCTCGTTGAGGTACCGCTCCCGGTCTGCGGGCGGCCATGGGAACGCCAACGTGCGAACGGCCTCCACCCCCGCCCCGAAGTAGTGGCGGGTGTGGGCGACATCGCGCGTGAACAGCACGGGATCGTGGACGCCGCGGCGGCTCAGCTTGTCGATCGCAGCGTGCACCATCGCCTCGTCGCCGACGTGGTAGACGGGCTGGCCGATGTCGCCCTGAATCGCCACCCGCACGTCGGCCCCCTCTCCGCAGGAACGCAGAGGAGTCTAGTGATCGATCCCGGCAGCCGGGGGTTCCCCTACTTCAACAGTTTCGAAAGCCGTCGATCGGCCAGCAGTTTTCCGCCGGTCTGGCAGCAGGGGCAGTAGTTCAGAAAGCTGTCGGCGAAGCTGACCTCGGCCACCGGGGTGCCGCACGTGGGGCAGGGCTCTCCCTTGCGCCCGTGGACGCGCAGGCTCGCCCGTTTGCCGTCCTTGAGCTCGGACGGCGGCAGCCCGGCGGCGCGGGCGATGGCGTCGGCCAACTCGCTGCGAATGGCCGCATACAGGGTGGCCACCTCGGCCTCCGCCAAGGTGCCGGCCAGCTTGAACGGGCTGAGCCGCGCCGCCTGGAGAATTTCGTCGGAGTAGGCGTTGCCGATGCCGGCGAATACGGACTGGTCCTTCAGGAGGCCTTTGAGCTGGGTCCGGGCATGTGCGGCGAGAACGGCCGCGAAATCCTCGGCCGAAAATTCATCGGCAAGCGGATCGGGGCCGAGCCGGGCGATGCCGTTCACCTGGGCGAGATCGTCGACCACGTACAGCGCCAGGTGTTTCTGTGTGCCAGCCTCGGTCAGGTCGAAGCCCACGGTGCCCTCGATGCCGGCGCCCCCGGAGCCGGCGGCGTCCTGCTCTGCCAGTTCTGCAACGAGTCGAAACGCGAGCGGGCCCCGCCCCGGCTTCGCGGGCGCTGAGGGCGGGTTGTCATACCAGCGCAGCCACCCGGCCCGGGCCAGGTGGAACGCCAGCCATGTGCCGCCCACGTCGAGACAGACGAATTTGCCGCGCCGCTCGACGCCGGCGATCTCGAGCCCGAGCAGGGCCGACAGGGGGGTCGCGAAGGTCTTGAGGGCGCTGAACGCGGCCAGCTCGGCGCGGACGACCGTCGCCCCCGTCAGACGCTCGGCGAGGAACGAGCGCAGGCCCTCCACCTCGGGCATCTCGGGCACCCTCACCACCTCCTCGTGGCGACCACCCTAGCCCGAGGGCCACGCCGGGGCGGGCAGGTCGAGGGCCTCACCGAGCAGGCGCAGGTAGTCGACCCGGTCGATCTCGACGGCGCCCAGACTCGCCAGGTGGGGCGTCACCCATTGCACGTCGAGCAGCCGCCCCTCGACGCCGTCGGCGAGCACGTCGCACAGCCCCAGCAGCGCGACCTTGGACGCGTCGCGTCCGACCACCGGATCGTGGAACATCGACTCCCCCGCGAACAGGCCGCCGAAGCTGACGCCGTACAACCCACCGGCCAGCTCGCCGGCCGGCGTCCACGCCTCGACGGAGTGGGCAACACCCAGATCATGGAGCTGCCGGTAGACGCCGACGATGGTCGAATCGATCCAGCCGGACGGCCGTGCCGGGTCGGCGCACCGCTCGATCACCTCGGCGAAAGCCACGTCGACGGTCACGTGGAACCGCTTCGCGGACTGCCCCAGCGACCGAGTGACACGCAGGTCGTCGAGCGGCAGGATGCCGCGGTGAACCGGTGACCACCAGCCCATCGCGTCCGGGGGCAGCCCTGCGTCGGTCAGCGGCATGGGGAACGCCCCGGCGAGGTAGGCCTCGGCGACCAGGTCGGCGTCGAACTCGGTCGAGAGGGCGATGAGATCCTGATCCGGCCACTCGCGTGGCGGACCGAACACCCCCGACAGCCTCATGACGCGCCATTCTGGCACCGGTTCAGGGCCGGGTTGGGGGAAGCCCCGTTGGGCGGACGCGGCCCCGGGGCCTAGCCTTGGGCCATGGCCAACGCACGAGACGTCAGCAAGGCGCTGACGACGCGCGGTCCCGAGGTCGGCGGCAACGTCCTGCGCCAACTCCTGGAGACCGCGATCAACGGCGTCGGCATCGTCCCCGGCGCCAAGGCGACCGCGGCGAACCACCTCGTCAAGCGCAACACCGTCGAGGAGGCCATCGACGCCCTCGTCCGCACCCACGTCGGCCTGGCCGCCGCGCAGGGCGTCGCGACGAACATCGGCGGCCTCGGCACGCTGGCCGTCGCGCTGCCCGCGAACATCGCGGGGGTGGCCGTCCTGCAGATCCGGCTGGTGGCCTCGATCGCGCACCTGCGCGGCTACGACGTCGACTCCCCCTGCGTGCGGACGGCGCTCACTCTGTGCCTCATGGGGGCCGACGGCACGCAGCGCCTGGTGGACGCCGACGTGCTGCCCGCCAGCCCGCTCGTCATCGCGACAGCCCCCGTCTTCGACGCCTCGATGGACCAGGTGGTGTGCGAGCGCGTCTTCGCCGAACTCGTCTCCCGCATCGGCGGGCGCCACGCGGCCGTCCTCATCGCCCGGCGCATCCCGCTCATCGGCGGCGGCGTCGGCGGTTCGCTCGACGCGCTGAGCACCTACGCGATCGGCGTCTTCGCCCGCGAGCAGTTCGTCAACCGCCGGCGGATCACGCAGGGCTGACGCCCGGGGCGGCTCGGGCTTCGCCGACTGCCTGAGTCTGCCTCTGCCTAGCGCGCCACCGCGCCGCGGACCACCTCACGCAGCCAGTCCGCCTCGCCAGCGGGTACCTCCTGGGCCTCGTTCGCGTCGCGGACCGGCACCTCGGGATTCACCCAGTACACGCCGCCCTCACGCGCGAGGTAGCGGTAGTCGACCAGCTCACGACGCAGGAAGGCGACGTCTTCGTGGGCCTCGCGCAGGATCGCGTTGACCTCGGCTTCGGCGTATCGGCGTTCCGGCTCGAAGCGTCGCAGAAGTTCCAGCAGCACGCTGACGCGCGCCTTGCGCTTGGCTGGGATGGTCCGCAGCCGGGGCCCGTCGAAGAAGATGCGGACGTGGCGCGTCTGCTCCTGATCGGCGAGGGCCGGGGCCGGCGGGGTCTGCGCCCCCACCCGGTCGAGGAGGTGGGCGTCGAGGGCGTACACCCGACGGTGGCCGTCCGGGCTCGCCGTCACGATGCCGACGTCCACCAGTCGGGCCATGTGATGGCTGATCGTCGGCGCGCTGAGGCTGAGCGCTCCGGCGAGTTCGCGTCCGCTGCGGGGCCGCTCGGCCAGCAGACCGAGGATACGAAGACGGGTCGTGTCGGCGATGGTCTTGAGCAGCACGACACGTTGTTCGATGTCCATATAACTGACGTTAGACGTACATCTAACTGAGTGCAAGGACGCGCGGCGGCCCTCACCCGGGCAGGTGAGTGCGCCGCACCCGCGCCCCCACGAGACACGTGACCTCGTACGTGATCGTGCCCATGGCGTCGGCCAGCTCCTGCGCGGTGATCTGCTCCTCACCCTGGCGGCCCAACAGCACGGCCTCGTCGCCCACCTGCGCCCGGCCCTCCGGGCCGAGGTCGACCATCGTTTGATCCATGCAGACTCGGCCCACCACCGGGCATGGCCGGCCACCGATGAGCACCCGGCCGCGGTTGGACAACAACCGGCTGTAGCCGTCGGCGTAACCGACCGGCAGGGTGGCGATGACGGTGTCGGACGCGGCCGTCCACGTGCGTCCGTAACTGACCGTCTCTCCGGCGTCGACAAACTTGACGAACAGCACCTGCGTGGTCCACCGCAGCGCCGGTCGAAGGTCGACGGTCGGATCCGACGTCGGATCGGGCAGGTTGCCGTAGACCATGACTCCCGGACGCACGAGGTCGAACCATGCGTCGGGATGCATGAGCACGCCGCCGGAGTTCGCGAGATGCACCAGCTCGACCCGTCCCCGGGCCGCGGTCACCGCATCCGCCACCGCGGCGAAGCGGGCGATCTGGGCGGCGGTGAACGCCCGGCCATCCTCGGTGTCGGAGACGGGCAGGTGGCTGAACAGGCCACGCAGGCGCAGACCCGCGGCATCGGCCCGCCGGGCCAGTCCGGGCGCCTGCTCGGGCGGACACCCGATGCGCCGCATGCCCGTATCGACCTTGAGGTGCACCGCCGCGGACTTCCCGAGCCGCCGGGCGGCGTCCGCCGCCGCGTCGATGGTGGCGGCGTCCACCACCGTCAGATCGAGATCGGACGCCACGGCGGCCTCCACGTCGGCAGCGCCGAGGGCTGGACTGAGCTTGAGGATCGGCAGCCCGATGCCCCCCGCCCGGAGCGCGACCCCTTCTTCGACGGTCGCCACACCGAGCCAATCGGCCGCGCCGGTGGCCGCGATCGTCCGGCCCACCTCGAGTGCGCCGTGGCCGTACGCGTTGGCCTTGACGGCGGCCAGCACGAGCCGGTTCCCGACCCGGGCGCGGACGCCGGCGAGGTTGTGGCGGACGGCGGCCAGGTCGGTCGTCGCGCTCGTGGCGTAGGGCATCAGACCTCGTCGGATCCCCGGTCGAGCCGCTCGGCGATCTCCGCAGTCCGGTCGTGGGTGCGGATGAGGGCGACCACACCCTCGAGGATGAACCGGGTCAGCGCGATGCCGAGCAGCGCCGGCACCCAGCCGACGAGCAGGGCCATGAGGCCGCTCAGGCCCCCGCCGAACATCGCGTCGGCGCCCAGCGCACCGAAGACACTGAGCAGCCAGCCGCCGCCGAAGACGACCACCGCGAGGATGTAGACGATCTTGACCAACCCGGGCGTCGCGAAGGTCGAGAACGAGAAGTCGAACAGCGCGGCGAGCGGGTTGGCATCCCGCGCCGGCGCCGGCGCCGGCGTCGGGGCGGGTGCCGGTGGCGGGCCAGGTGGCCAGCCGGCGTACGGGTGCGGCTGCGCGGCCGGCGGCTGGTGGGTGTTCGGCTCACCGTAGGGCTGCCCGTACGGCTGCTGCCCGTACGGCTGCTGACCCGGATATTGGGGTGTGAACGGCTGGGCGGCGGGTTGCGGGGACGTCGCGTAGGGATTGGCCTGCGGCGGCTGCCATGCGGTGGCCCCGCCGGACGGCTCGTCGTCCGGCTGGACCGGTTGCCAGGGGTTCGGGGTGTTGGACATGGCCTCATTGAATCAGAGCCCACCGACAGCTGGCGCGGTCCGTGGCCCGGGTTCAGAACATCAGCGCGAGGCTCGGATCGGCAAGGATCGTGGCGACGTCGGCGAGGAAGCGGGAGGCCTGCTCGCCGTCGAGGACCCGGTGGTCGATCGAGAGGGTCAGCTTCGCGACCGTCCGGACGACCATGCGCTCGTCCTCGCCCTCGCCGACCACCCACGGCCGGCGGTTGAAGGTGCCGAGCAGCAGGATCGCGGACTCCCCCGGGTTGAGAATCGGGGTGCCGCCCTCGACGCCGAACACGCCGACGTTGGTGATCGTGAAGGTGCCGTCAGCGGCGTCCGCCGGCGAGATCCGGCCCTCGCGGACGGTGGCGACCATGTCGTTGAGCGCCTGGGCCAGCTCGACGAGGTTGAGTTCGTTGGCGCGCTTGATGTTGGGCACGACCAGACCGCGCTGGGTGGCGGCCGCGATGCCGAGGTTGACGTCGGGCCGCACGACGATTTCGCCGCGCTCCAGATCGAGGGTGGCGTTGACCTCGGGATGACGCTGCATCGCGAGGCAGACCGCCTTGGCGAGCACGAGAATCGGCGAGATGCGGAGTCCGGCGAACTCGCGGCGGTTCCTCAGGTGCTCGATGAGCTCCACGGTGTGGGTCACGTCGACGTCCATCCACACCGACGCCTGCGGGATCTGCAGCGACGCCGTCATGGACTGCACCATCTGGCGGCGAACGCCCCGCAGCGGAATGCGGGTGATCGGGCGCCGCCCGCCCGCCTCGCCGGCCGCAGCCTGGGCGACGTCACCGGGCGTGATGCTGCCATCCGGACCCGTGCCGGCGACCCCCACCAGGTCGAGGCCGAGGTCGCGGGCGAGCCTGCGGACAGCCGGCTTGGCCAGCGGACGCCCCACCGGGTCGGTCGGCGCGAGGGCCGTCCGCTCGGCGCCGCCGTCGGCCGGCCCGGGCAGCGGCGGCGGGGCGGGCTCGTCGTCGATGGGGCTCGTGGCGTACACCTCGTCCACCTTGTGGGCGGGCGTCTCATCGAGGGAGTAGGAATCGTTGACCTGCTCGGTCTGGGGACCGGCGGGCGGCGCGGCCACCCCCTTCCGCGGCCGCCGCGACACCGCGCCACTCCGTGCGCCGTAGCCGACCAGCATCGCCCCGCTGCCGCTCGTCTCCGGGGCTTCCACGGCAGCGGGGGCGTCCACGGCAGCCGGGTCCTCGCCGGGAGCGAGCACGGTCATGATCACCGACCCCACCTCCACGATGTCACCCGCGGCGCAGCGCAGCTCGCCGACGACGCCGTCGAACGGGCTCGGCAGCTCGACGATCGACTTGGCCGTCTCGACCTCGACGACGACGTCGTTCACCTTCACGGCGTCGCCGGGGGCGCCGCG
>JAKDIK010000146.1 GCA_030450535.1 Propionibacteriaceae bacterium | reverse complement strand
CCGCCGGGGTAGATAGTGACCGTCACTTCGGTCACGCCCGCGTCGCGGTAGCGCTGCCCGACCAGCTCGATGAACTCCCCGCCGTGCGCCAGCGGATCGTCGCTGCCCGAGATGAGCAGGAGCGGCAGGTCGGCCCGGACGCCGGCGCGCGCGGCCGGATCGCCCAGCCGCTCCGCGTGGGAGAAGATCGCCGGCATCGTCGCCTGCGGGGTCTCGAATCCGCAGAGGGGATCGGCGACGTAGGCGTCCACCTCGGCCTCGTCACGCGAGAGCCACTCATAACCGGTGCGGTGCTCGAAGCCCTCGTTGAACGCCTCGAGCCCGCCCCCGCTGGTTGCCATGCCCGCGGCCATGACGTCGATGGCGGCCGTCCCCGACAGGACGACGCCGTCCCAGACGTCGGAGTGGTCGAGCAGGGCCGACTGGGTGGCGAACGAGCCCATGGAGTGCGCGACGAGGAACAGCGGTAGGTCGGGGTTCTCGGAGCGCAGCTGCTGCCCGAACGCGACCAGGTCGCCGATGAGGCCGTCCCAGCCGGGGGCGCCGAAGTCGCCCGGCACGTCGACGATCGAGTCGCCGTGGCCGCGGTGGTCGATCGCGGCGACGCGGTAGCCGGCGGTGTTCAGCGCGCGGGCGAGCCGGTCGTAGCGGGCGGAGTGCTCCGCGAGGCCGTGCGCGATCTGGACGACCCCGCGCGGCGCGTCCACGTCGGACCATGCGTAGCGGGCGAGCGGAATCTGGTCGAACGGGGAGGCGAAGGCATCGGTGCGCTGCATGGGCATCATCATGGCAGCCGGAGGGCCCACGGATCGGTGTTGATCCGCGAGATCGTCGACGTGATCGTGACGCCGGCCTCGGACGCCGCCGCTGCGAGCACGCGCTCGGCGGCGGGGAGCCACAGCCACTCCGCGGCCCAGTGGGGCACGTCGATGAGGGCCGGGGCGTCCGCGTGGGCGAGGAAGTCCTGGGCCGGGTGATGCCGCAGGTCGCCGGTGACGTAGCAGTCGACGCCGGCGGGGACGGCGTCCGCCAGCAGCCCGGCGACCGCCCGCGCCGGCAGCGGTGCGGGCAGGCGTCCGATGCGTCCGAGCCCGCGCGCCGAGGCTTCGGACGCCAACGGATACACGTCGTAGGCCGGCTCGTCGTAGGGATGGACGCCGCGCAATGCCGTCACCACGGCGCCGCGACAGGCCCGGGGGAGCACCATCTCGATGCGCACCTCGGGCGTCCGCTCCTCGGTTCCCACCGCACCGATCAGGGGCCGGGTCCCCACGCCCGGGGTGTAACGCCCCTCGCCGGTCGAGGTGAACGCGCAACCGTCGTAGCCGCCGATCGTCCCGGCGCCGGCCGCGCTCAACGCGGTGACGAGGGCGTCCACGTGCTCGGCGGGCACGAAGGTGACGAGCTTGTCGGTGGGCGGCGCGGTAGCCGGCGTCAGCGGGCGACGGTCGGTGAGGGAGAGCACGTCGGCCAGGCAGTCGGCCACGCCGCCCTCGGCGGAATCGGCGTTGGTGTGGGCGCTGAACGCGGCGATCCCGGCCCGGATCAGGGCGGTCACCACCCGTCCCTTCGGCTCGTCGACGCGCACCGCGTGCACCCCGCGGAGCAGCAGCGGGTGGTGGGCGACGATCAGCTCCGCGCCCACCTCGATCGCCTGCGCCACGACCGCGTCGGTCACCTCGACGGCGAACAGCACGTCGGTGACGGCGGCCTCCGGGTCGCCGACGCTCAGCCCGACGCGATCCCAGTCCTCGGCCAGGGCCGGGGGATAGGCGTCCTCAAGCCAGCCGACGATGTCGCGCACGCAAGTCATGGGCCGACTCTAGGCTGTGGCGCGGGCCGGCGCTGCGTTGCGGCTAACCCGCCTGCGGGGCCGCGGCCTGGTTGCGCAACGCCCGCTCGGCGTCGTCGCGGCGCTCCAGCACGAGGCGCCGGACCGGATCCGGCAGCTCGCGCTCGGCCAGGAAGGCGTCCAAGCGATCCAGGAACGCCTGGTCGGCGAGCGGGCGCGGGAACAGCAGCCCCAGCACATGCTGACGGATCGTCGTCGACTTCTGCCCCCAGCCGTCGCGCTGCTCGGCGATGGCCGCCACCACGTCGAGGTACTTCTCGGCGTAGGGCGCCAGCAACTCGTCCTGATCGACCTGCCAGAACTGGGCGCACACCTGGGCGTGGGTCTCGTTCGGGGTGTCGCGCTGCGTGGCCGCGGCCCAGGCGTCCGCCTTGGCGTCGGCGTCCGCGAGCGCCGAGCGCGCCCCGGCCGCCTTCTCGGCGCCGGTCGCCGTCCTGTCGCGGCCTGCCTCGGCGGCGATCTCGGTCGCGCCGATCGCGCCGACGCGGGCCAGCTCGGTGAGCAGCCGCCAGCGCAGGTCGGTGTCGACGGCCAGCCCGTCCGGCACCTCCTCGCCGGCCAGCCAGGCGCTGAGCACCCCGGCGCCCACCTCGTCGTTGATCGCCAGCGCGAGCGCCCGGACCAGCGCGAGTTGGTGATCCGAGCCCGGCTCGGCGGCGAGCATGAGCCTGGCCACGCCCACCTGGAACCGGTCGGCCAACGCGCGGCGCTCGTCGCGGGGGGTGTAGTAGTCGATGGCCGTGCGCGCCTGGCCGAGCAGGGCGCTGACGGCCGTCAGGTCGGACTCGACGCCCACCCCGCCCAGCACGAGATCGACGTAGTCGGACGCCGCCAGCTCACCGTCGCGCGTCAGATCCCACGTCGCACCCCAGCACAGGGCGCGCGCGAGCTCGTCGTCCAGGGTGGGCACGTGGGCCACGAGCGTGGCGAGCGATTCGGCGTCCAGCCGGATCTTGGCGTAGGTGAGGTCGTCGTCGTTGAGCAACAGCAGGGCCGGACGCGGGCGTCCGACGATCTGGGGCACCTCGGTGAAGGCGCCGTCGATGTCGAACTCGAAGCGCTCGGTGCGGGCCAACCGGCCGTCCACGAGGTTGTAGAACCCCACCGCGATGCGGTGCTGCCGCAGCGTGGGCCACTGCTCGGAGGCGGTCTGCCGAATGCCGAAGGCGGTGAAGTCGCCAGCGTCGTCGACCTCCCAGTCCGCGCTCAGGGTGTTGACGCCGGCCGTCTGCAGCCACTGGCTCGTGAAGAACGACAGGTCGCGCCCGGACGCGGCCTCCAGGTGGCCCAGCAGGTCGGGGAGTTCGGTGTTGGAGAACGCGTTCTCGGCGAAGTAGGCCCGGACGCCGGCGAGGAAGTCGTCGGCGCCGACGAAGGCCACGAGCTGCCGCAGCGACGAGGCGCCCTTGGCGTAGGTGATGCCGTCGAAGTTCAGCTCGACGGCCTCCAGGTCGTACATGTCGGCGGCGATGGGGTGGGTGGAGGGCAGCTGATCCTGCCGGTAGGCCCACGTCTTGCGGCTGTTGCAGAACGTCGCCCACGGGTTGGCGCGATCCTGGTACTTCTCGCGAATCTGGTCTTGAGCGAAGTGGGACGCCCATTCGGCGAACGACTCGTTGAGCCACAGGTCGTCCCACCACTTCATCGTCACGAGATCGCCGAACCACATGTGCGCCATCTCGTGCAGGATCGTGTTGTCGCGGCCCTCGTAGGCGGCCGTCGTCTGGCGGCTGCGGAAGATGTACTCGTCGCGGAACGTGACGCAGCCCGCGTTCTCCATGGCGCCGAAGTTGAACTCCGGCACGAACACCTGCGCGTAGTCCTCGAACGGGTAGGGCTGGCCGAAGTGGTGCTCGAACACGTCGAAGCCGCGCTTGGTGGTCTCGAAGATGCGCTCGGCGTCCAGGTGCTCGGCCAGCGACCGGCGCACGTGGATCGACAGCGGAATCTCGGAGCCGTCGGTGCGGGCGTAGGTGTCGGTGACCGAGTGGAACTCGCCCGCGCACAGGGCGGTGATGTAGGTGGAAATGCGCTGGGTCGGCGCGAAGTCCCATACGGCGACGCCGTCGTCGGCCGGGGCCGGAGCCACGGCCGGGGCGTTCGACAGCACCGTCCACGACTGTGGCGCGACCACCGTCAGGCGGAAGGACGCCTTGAGGTCGGGCTGCTCGAACGTGGCGTACATGCGGCGGGCGTCCGCCACCTCGAACTGGGAGTACAGGTAGACCCGGTCGTCCGCCGGATCGACGAAGCGGTGCAGGCCCTCGCCCGTCCGCGAGAAGCGCATGAGTCCGGTCACGGTGAGCACGTGTTCGCCCTCGGACAGCTCCAGCGTCAGGTGCTCCCCGTCGAACGCCTCCGGCGCCACGGGCGTGCCGTCCAGGTCGGCGTCCAGCACCGCGTCCGCGATCAGGTTGGCGTTGGCGACGCAGCCGATCGAGCGGAACCGCACCGACGTGGTCGAGACGAACGTCGCCGCCGGATCCGCCAGCGGCTCGCCGTCGCTTCCGCGTCCGGTGACGTCGACGAGCACGTCGTACGCCTCCACCTCCAACTGGCGGCTGCGGACGGCGGCCTCGTCGCGGGTGATGTTGGCTCCGAACATGGTGCTCCGTCCAAGGTGGTGGTCGGGTCGTTCCCGAGGTCTTGAGCCACCCTATAGCTCGCCGCGGACGGTTTTCGATGGACCCCAGATGGATAGGGTGGGGGCCATGACGCAGCAGGTTGACTTCTGGTTCGATCCGACGTGCCCCTGGGCCTGGATGACCTCCCGGTGGATGCTCGAGGTGGAGCAGGTCCGCGACGTGCACACCACCTTCCACGTGATGAGCCTGTCGGTGCTCAACGAGGGCAGGGACCTGTCCGAGGACTACCGGCGTTCGATGGATTCCGCGTGGGCGGGCGTCCGCGTCGCCCTCGGCGTGGAGCGCGAGCATGGCTCCGACAAGCTGCGCGAGTTCTACACCGCTCTCGGCACGCGCTACCACCTGCAGCAGGCCGAGCGGACGCGCGCGACCCTCATCGAGGCCCTCGCCGAGATCGGCCTGCCCGCCGAGCTGGCCGACCTGGGCGACACCGATGCCCACGACGACGCGCTGCGCGCCTCACATCACGCCGGCATGGATCCCGTGGGCGACGAGGTCGGGACCCCCGTCATCCACGTCAACGGCATGGCGTTGTTCGGTCCGGTGATCTCCCCGGCACCCAAGGGCGAGGAGGCCGGCGACCTGTTCGACGGCTTCGTCAAGGTGACGGCCTATCCGGGCTTCTTCGAGCTCAAGCGGACGCGCACGGTCGGCCCGATCTTCGACTGACGCCCATCCCGACTGACAGGATGGGGTCATGCGGGTACACATCGCCACCGACCATGCCGCCTTCGACCTCAAGCAGTACCTCGTCAAGGAGCTGACGGCCCTCGGCTATGAGGTCGTCGACCACGGCGCCGAGACCTACGACGCCTCCGACGACTACCCGGAGTTCATCCTGCCGTGCGCCGAGGCCGTCGCCGCCGATCCCGACTCGCTCGGCATCGTGCTCGGCGGCTCCGGCAATGGCGAGCAGATCGCCGCCAACAAGGTGGCCGGCGTCCGGGCGGGACTCGCGTACAACACGGTCATGGCGCGGCTGACGCGCGAGCACAACAACGCGAACGTGCTCAGCCTCGGCGGCCGGATGCAGAGCCTCGAGGACGCCCTCGCCATGGCCAAGGTGTTCCTCGAGACGCCGTTCTCCGGCGACCAGCGCCACCAGCGTCGCATCGACATGCTGGACGCCTACGAGGCCGAACACCGCCGCTGAGCCACCCTGCCCCCCATGAACCTTCTCGTCGGCGCCGTCGTCGCACTCGGCCGGGTCTTCGTCGATGCCGGGCGCGTCCTCGCGAACCACTGGCCCCAGCTCGTCGGGCTCTTCCTGCTGGGCTGGGCCGGACGCATGGGGTTCCTGTGGCTCGCGACCGTGGTCTCGGACGTGAGCCCGTCGTTGGCGGTCTTCATCGTGCCACTGGCGCCCATGTCGACCCTGGTGAGTCTGGTCCTGATGCTGCGCGCCACCGCGCTCTCGTTGCCGGCCTTCGCGAACCTGTTCGCGGGGCTGAGCGTCGCCGAGCGCGTCCGCGAGGACTTCACCGTGGCCGGCCAGGTCCTCCTGCCCTTCCTCGCCGTGTACGCCTCGGCCGGGTTGCTGCGCGACGACGTCCGGGTCTTCCTCTACGACACCACTGCCGACGAGTCGCTGAACACGGGCCTGCAGCAGATCGACTGGGGACGGGCCGACTACGCCGAGGGGTGGGCCCTGTTCGCGCTCGTCGTCGGTGCGCTCGCCGCCCGCAAGGTCATCGCGTTGCTGGCGTTGGCCGAGAAGCACCTCGCGTGGGCCGGGGTGGCGGCCTACATCGAGGTCCTGTGGATGATGACGCTGGCCAACGCGTTCGCCTCGCGCATCGCGGAGGTGACCGAGTGGGTGACGACGCGGCAGGCGGTGGCGGGCGTCATCGGGCTGTATGACGCCGCCCGGGCCTGGCTGGCGTCCGTCGCCGGCTGGGCGGACGCGTTGCTGGACGCCGCCGGCGCGTTTCTGGGCTCGCTGGGATCGGTCGTGCTCGTGCCGGTGGCCTGGCTGGCCATCGGGGCCGCCGTCTACGGGCAGAAGCTGTCCGGCCGGGCGATCGAGTTCGAGACCCACGAGCAGGTCACGGCGCGCCTCATGAAGGTCCCCAACCCGGTGCGCCGGGCCGTGGCGCAGGTCGCCGAGCCGGTCACGACGCCCGTGAAGTCGACCCTGGGGGCGATCGGCAAGATCGCCGCCGCCGGCGTCATCCCGATGGTGCTGTTCTGCATCATCTTCCTGGTCGCCAACCAAGTGCAGACCCTCGTTGCGCTGCTCCTGCGCCACCTCATCGGCCCGGGCGAGATGCTGCGACAGTTCGCCCTGTCGCCCTATTACCTCCTGGGCTCGCGGCTGGTGTACTTCGTCGTCATCCTCGCCCTGCTCGCTGCCGCGTTCGCCTACGAGCACCGTGCAGCCCTCGCTGCC
>JAKDIK010000145.1 GCA_030450535.1 Propionibacteriaceae bacterium | reverse complement strand
CGCGCCCCCGCCCGTACGCCCCGGGGTCGGGGCCGCGTCCCTATTGGGTGGTCATCGTGTGGGTGGACGCCGTGTGTGTGGACGCCGTGTGGGTGGCCGTGGTGCCGGGTGGGTCGAGTGGGTCCGCGCCGTGGCCGGGCGGCCCTGCGGGGGTCAGCCAGCGCAGTCCACGCAGTAGAGCTGGCCGTTGCGCTCCTCGGCCACTTGGCTGCGGTGCTTCACCAAAAAGCAGCTCGCGCAGGTGAATTCGTTCGCCTGCCGGGGCAGGACGCGCACGGTGAGTTCCTCGTGGGAGAGGTCGGCGCCGGGGAGCTCGAAGGCCTCCGCGGCCTCGACCTCGTCCTCGTCGACCTTGCCGGAGTTCTTGTCGTTGCGCCGGCTCTTGAGTTCCTCGATGCTGTCTTCGCTCTCCTCGTCGGTCTTGCGAGGAGCGTCGTAATCCGTGGCCATGGTTCCTTTTCTGTCCACTGAGGGCTGGCTGGTTGCGGTCGGGGTGCGCACGCACATATATCACACCGGTCAAGCTCGCGCCCACCCACCGGGGGTGGGGACCGGGGTGTTACGGCCGCTGGCCCCCCGGCTCAGGGTAGGTTACGGTGCAAGCCCTTCGCCCACCGGAAGATTCGAGAACATGGACAGTGCCCTGCGGCCCCGCGACATCCAGGCGCGCATTCGCGCGGGCGAGTCGCCCGACGACGTCGCCGCCGCGGCCGGTGTCCCCGTTGAACGCATCGACGCCTTCGCGGCGCCGGTCCTCGCCGAGCGCGATCACATCGCGGGCCTCGCCCGGACGCACCCGGTGCGGCGGCGCGGCGAGACCGCCTCGCATCGCCTGCTGCGCACCGCCATCGGCGAGTACCTGCAGCCGCGCGGCGTGGATGCCGACACCGTGGCCTGGGACGCCTGGAAGCTCGAGGACCGCCGCTGGCGCGTCCGAGCCCGGTTCGAGGCGGACGGCGAGCGCGTCGCTGACTTCACCTACGACCAGTCCGGCCGCTTCGCCGTCGCGGCCAACGACGCGGCGCGCGTCATCGTCGGCGAGCTGGTGCCCGCCCACGAGGGGGACGCCCCCGCCGACGATCAGCTCGCGCTCGTGCGTGCCCTGCAATCCAGCGCCCCCGAGGCGTCGCCCGACTCCGACTCCGGCCCGGTCGCGACCGTCACGCCCCTGGCGCACGCGCCGGCGCGCGACGCCGTCACCGATTCCTCGGTTGACCCCACCACCGGACCCGAGCCGACGCCCCCTCCTCAGGCGGCGGCTCGCGAGCCCGCCGCGGGCGCAGAGTCCGACGGGGCAGAGTCCGACGGGGCAGAGTCCGACGGGGCAGAGCCCGACGGGGCGGAGGTCGATCTGGAGGATGCCTACTTCGAGGCCGAGCTGACCGAGGTGGACGGCGTGGTCGAGATCGTGCCGGCCAGCGACACCGATCTCGACGTGCTCTACGACATGCTCTCCAGCTTCGCCGAGGATTCGGTCAAGATCTACGCGGGTCTCGTGCATCCGATCCAGGACAGCCTCCCGGTCGTGGACGCCGAACCGCAGTCCGAAACCCCCCAGCACTCCGAGCACCCCGGTGACACCACTCCCGAACCCGCCCAGCCGGACGTGGCCGCCGAGGATCAGATGCCCCAGGGGGTGCCCGCTCCCGAACCCACCCAGCCGGATGTGGCCGCCGAGGACCAGACGCCCGAGGGGGTGCCCGCTCCCGAACCCGACAGCGCCGCACCGCAGCAGCACGAGCCTTTCGTCCCCGCGCCCACCGAGCCCGAGCAGCTCTCACTCATCGACGACGACGTGGCTCCCCCGCCGCCACCGAAGCCCCGGCGCAAGCGGGCCTCGGTTCCCAGTTGGGACGAGATCGTGTTCGGCGGCCCCACCACGCCCAGGGACGGCTGACCCGCGCGTCACTCCCGGTCGAACGGCAGGGGTTCGGGCGTCGCGGCGCCGGAGCGCGAGCGGGGCAGCCGCTGACGGTGATGCCGGCGGCAGAGCACCTCGTAGGCGACCTGCCCGGCGGCACCCGACTCCGTGTCGCCGACCGCGATCTGAGCGCCTTCGACGACCATCTCCCCGTCGACGACCCGCGCATTGTGGGTCGCGGTCTCGCCGCACCAGCAGCGCGGGCGCACGGGCAGCATCTCGATGCGGTCGGCCAGCTCGACGAGCCGGGCCGACCCCGGGAACAGCGTGGTGCGAAAGTCGGCCAGAATGCCGAAGCACGAGACGTCGATGCCGAGCTCGTCCACGATCCGGGCGAGGTCGTCCACGTGGGTTGCCGTGTAGAACTGCGCCTCGTCGCAGACGAGGTAGTCGACGCGGTGGCCGGCGGTGAGCTCGTCGGTGATGCGCTGCCACAGGTCCAGACCGGGGGTCACCTCGATGGCCGGCGCGGCGAGACCGATCCGCGATGAGATCTGGGCCTCCCCGCCGCGGTCGAAGCAGGTGAACAGCAGGCCGCGGCGTCCGGCCGAGCGCTCGGTGTCGTCCACCTGCAGCGCGAGGGTCGACTTCCCGCAGTTCATCGGGCCCGTGAAGTAGATCAGCTCGGCCACGTCAGCCCACCAGCAGCGGGACGCGCATCTCGGCGTCGGTGAGCGAGCCGTGCATGCCCACGAGCCCGAACTCCTTCGGCTGGGAGCGCGTCATGACGGCGCCGTCGTCGCGCAGCAGCACCAGCACGTCGCCGATGCGTTCGGCGTTGCGGCCGACGTTCGGGCCGAACCAACCCCCCGCGATCGCCTCGTCGCGGGTGACCACCCAGGCGCGCTCGCCCAGCGCACTCGCCCACCGGCGTGCCACGTCGCCCACGCGGCCCGGCTCGGCGTACAGCTGCCGGAAACGTCCTTCGCCGGCCAGCAGCGTCACGTCGTCAAGCAGACCGGGCACATCCTCGGCGATCAGCCAGCTCTCCCGTGGGCTGTCCACCATGCCGTGGTCGCCGGTGATGAGCAACGAGACGTCGTCGGGCAGCCGGTCGCGCAACCGGCGCGCCAGGTTGTCGACACGCCGCAGCGCGTGGCGCCAGGTGCTCGACTGCCAGCCCTCGCCGTGGCCGGTGTGGTCGAGTTCACGCTCGTAGAAATACACCAGGGACGCCTCCCCGGACGCGGCGGCGTCCACCACCTGCTCGATGCGGGAGGCGTGGTCCTCCTCCTGGGGCACCGGCCGGAAGCGGGCACCGCGCAGCGCACACTCGGTGAGCCCCGTGCCCTGGAACCGGGCCAGGCCCACATTGGTGAGATCGATGCCGCTGCGCGCGAGCCGTTCGAAGCCGGTCAGGCGGGGTTGGACGTCCAGCGCCGACAGCTCCCGCTCCCAGGCGAGCGCGTTGAGCAGGCCGCCGGAGACGGGGTTGCGAAACGAGTAGCCGACGATGCCGTGCTCGCCCGGCGGCAGGCCCGTGCCGAGGCTCGTGATCGAGGTGGCGGTCGTGCTCGGGGCGGCGCTGGTGATCGTGCGGCCCTGCGCGGCGCGCAGCTCGCTGAGGTACGGCGCGCAGTCGTCCGCGGCCGCCAGGTTGGCGTCCCCCAGCCCGTCGATGAGCAGGATCACCCAGCGCCTGCTGGCCGGCAGGCTCAGGGGGTCCGGCCAGCCGTCCACCCCGAGCGAGGTCGCGACGCTGCCGAACACGTCGGCCAGCGTCGAACGGCCGTAGTCGGGGACCAGCGGGGTCTCGGCGCCCACGTCAGCCGCACTTGCGCTGCAGCAGGGAGCCGAAGCGGACGAGGGCGGCCAGCGCGGCATCTCCGTCGGCGGCGGCGCTCATCCGGACGCTCAGGTCGTCAGCCAGTTGCTGGCCGGTGTAGCCGTGGTCGGCGTCGCAGGTGGGATCGGCGCACGCTGCGGGCTCCAACTCCAGGCGGCGGGCGGCGCCCCAGTTGACCACGAGCCAAGCCTCGGCGAGCGCACCCTCGGTGCCGCGTCCGTACCGTTCCGGGCGGGCGGCGGCCTGCGTCAGCGCCACCGACCGGATCTGAGCCAGCCCCACCACCTCCGTGGTGGTGAGGGCTTGGCCGGGGGCGCCGGAGGCGTCGCCGTCGTCGGTGTGCGAGACGAGAAAACGCGTCGGGGTGAGGACGAGGACGGTGACGTGCCGGTGCACCTCGCTGGCGGTGAAGGTCGCCTCGTGGTGGACTAGGGCGTCCACGACCTCCTCGCCGCCGAGGGCTTGGCGCACCGTGGCCTCGACGAACTCCGGGAAGTAGCCCGACGTGACGATCGCTTCGTGCAGGTCCGCGGGGAGTTGTCCGGTGGTCATTGCGGCATTCTCGCACCCCGTTCCCCGGCGCACGAAACGGACGCGGAGGCGTCGGGGGACGGCCGGCGTCCGTTACGGTGGGTGCCCATGAGCAACCGGCCGTTCTTCGCCGCGCGGGTGGAGATGTTCCTCGATCGCCGTTTCGAGCAGTTTTTCCGGGCCCTGGGCTGGCGCGAGCGAGTCATTCCCTACACGGCCTACGGCAACGACGGTTTCGCCCGGGTGCTCGCGCGCGTCGTGCTCAGCCCCGACTTCAGCGACACCCAGCTCGGCAAGGCCGCCGAGGAGTTCCTGAGTCGCCGCGGCTGGCGCAACTTCTTCACCGCCGCCTGCGTTCACACCCGCTACGAGGTCAGGCTCGGCGACGCCGTCGTCCAGGGCACGACCGACCGCGGCGGCTACGTCGACCACCGCGTCCGCAACCATGACGCCCCGCCCGGATGGGTGATGGCGACTGTCGCTTCGGGGGACTTCTCGGCCCAGGTGCCCGTGATGATCGTGCCCCCGGACGCCGAGGTCGGCATCGTGAGCGACATCGACGACACGATCCTCTCCACCATGCTCCCGCGCCCCTTCATCGCGGCGTGGAATTCGTTCATCCGCACCGAAGCCGCACGGCAGGCGATCTCGGGCATGGCGGTCTTCTACGAGGCCTTCGGCCAGCGCTACCCCGGCGCCCCCGTCCTCTACCTCTCGACCGGTGCCTGGAACACCCACGGCTTCCTGCGCCGCTTCATGCGCCGGCACCGCTACCCCGAGGGGCCCATGCTCCTCACCGACTGGGGGCCCACGAATACCGGCTGGTTCCGGTCCGGGCAGGAGCACAAGCGCATGTCGCTGCTCCAGCTCAGCGTGGACTTCCCGAACGTCCGCTGGCTGCTCGTCGGCGATGACGGCCAGCACGACCCCGAGATCTACCGCGAGTTCGCCGCCGCCAACCCGCAGCGGGTGTTGGGGATCGCGATCCGGCAGCTCTCCCCCGCCGAGCACTACCTCGCGCACGGCACCACCGAGCCGATGCTGGAGGACGAGGCGGCGGCGCCGAGCGTCCCCGTCGTGCGCGCGCCGGACGGCCGCGGGCTGTTGCAGATGGCGCGGGAGCGCTTCGGCATCCTCTGAGCCGCGCCGGTGCGGCGTCCGGGCGCCGGCGTCGAGCCTGCCTAGGATGGGCCGGGCGATAATTCCGGGGCGCTGTGGGCGCGCCGCACCGAAGGGGCCGCCGGCCCGGGGAGGGGTCACGTGGTCACCAGGGGCTCGAGCGAGGACGAGCTGGTCGAGAAGATCATCGACGTCGACGTCACCTCCGAGATGGAGACGAGCTTCCTCGAGTACGCGTATTCCGTCATCTACGCCCGCGCGCTGCCCGATGCCCGCGACGGGCTGAAGCCGGTCCAGCGACGCATCCTGTACTCGATGGACGACATGGGCGTGCGGCCCGACCGCCCCCACGTGAAGTGCGCCCGCGTCGTCGGCGAGGTGATGGGCAAGCTGCACCCGCACGGCGACACCGCGATCTACGACGCGCTGGTGCGCATGGGTCAGGCGTGGTCGATGCGGCTGCCGGTGATCGACGGGCACGGCAACTTCGGATCGCCGGACGCCGGCCCCGCGGCCATGCGCTACACCGAGTGCCGGATGGCGGCCGCGGCGTCCGCCATGGTGGCCGACATCGGGGCCGACACCGTCGATTTCCGGGCCAACTACGACGGGCGCGGCACCGAGCCGGTCGTGCTGCCGGCGGCGTTCCCCAACCTGCTCGTCAACGGCTCGACCGGCATCGCCGTCGGCATGGCCACCAACATCCCGCCGCACAACCTGGTCGAGGTCGTCCAGGCGCTCAAGCACCTGCTGAAGCATCCGGACGCGACCGTCGAGGATCTCATGCGGTTCATCCCGGGCCCCGACCTGCCGACCGGCGGCAAGATCGTGGGGCTCGACGGCATCGCGGACGCCTACGCGACCGGGCGCGGGGTGTTCAAGATCCGCGCGACGGCCCGCATCGAGCAGACCTCCCCGCGCCGGCGCGGCATCGTCGTCACCGAGCTGCCGTACGCCGTGGGCCCCGAGAGGGTCATCGAGCAGATCAAGACGCTGCACCAGAACAAGAAGATCACCGGGCTCGCCGACATCAAGGATCTCACCGACCTGGTCAACGGCACCCGCCTGGTCATCGAGGTGAAGAACGGCATCAACCCCGAGGCGATGCTGGAGCAGCTCTACCGGCTCACCAAGCTCGAGGACAGCTTCGGCATCAACATGGTGGCGCTGGTGGATGGGCAGCCGCAGACCCTGTCGCTGCGCGACGCGCTCGTCGTGTACGCCAACCACCGGCTCGAGGTGACGCTGCGACGCACCCGCTTCCTGCGCACCCAGGCGGCCGACCGGTTGCACCTGGTCGAGGGGTTGCTGCTGGCCATCGTCGACATCGACGACGTCATCGAGATCATTCGCGCCTCCGACGATGCCGAGGCGGCCCGGACGCGGCTGATGGAGGTCTTCGACCTCACCGAGGTGCAGGCCACCTACATCCTCGACCTGCGGTTGCGCCGGCTGACGAAGTTCAGCCTGATCGAGCTGGAGTCCGAGCGCGCCGAGCTGGAGAAGCGGCTGGCGGAGTTGGACGAGATCATCGGCAGCGATGACGT
>JAKDIK010000376.1 GCA_030450535.1 Propionibacteriaceae bacterium | reverse complement strand
TCGAGGGTGCGGGCGTCCACGGGATCGCCGGAGACGATGCCGAGCGCCCCGGTCACCGCCCCGACCGAGCGGGCGTTGTCGCCGGAGATGACCTTGACGTCGACGCCCTGGTCGGCGAAGTAGGCCAGCGTGTCCGCCGCCTCGGGTCGGACGCGCTGCTCGAGCACCACGAGCGCGACGGCCTCCACCGCGCCGGGGGCGTCCGGGGCGTCCACGGGCACGGACGTCCGCCCCAGCAGCAGGACGCGCAGCCCGGTGGCCGCGATCTCCTCGGCCCGGGCGGCGACGCCGGCGTCCGCCAGCACGTCGGGGGCGCCGAGCACCCACGAGCCCTGCTCGGCGAAGGTGACCCCCGACCACTTCTTGGCCGAGGTGAACGGGGCGCGCGCGGTCGGCGTCCACGGGGCAGCGGGCTCCCCCACCGCCTCGGCGATCGCCTGCAGGGACGCGTTCGGGTGCGGGTCGGACGCGGCGAGCTGCGCCAGCGCGGCGCGGACGCGCTCCTCGTCGACGTCGCCGAGGCCGATCAGCCCGCCACACCGCATCCCATTCTCGGTGAGCGTGCCGGTCTTGTCCGCGCACACCACGTCGACGCGGGCGAGACCCTCGAGCGCCGGCAGCTCCTGCACGAGGCAGTGGCGCTTGCCCAGCCGGATCACGCCCAGCGCGAACGCCATCGACGTCAGCAGGATCAACCCCTCGGGCACCATCGGCACCAGCGCGCCTGCCATGCGCAGCAGGGCCTGCCTCCAGTCGGTGCCCGCGTAGAGCAGCTGCACCACGATCGTCCCGATGCCGACCGGGATGAGCAGAAACGTGATGAACCGCAGGATGCGGTTGATGCCCGCCTGCAGCTCGGAGCGGACCAGCGTGAAGCGGGACGCCTCGGCCATCAGTTGGGCGGCGTAGGCGTCCGCGCCGACGCGGGTGGCCCGGTAGAGACCCGACCCGGAGACCGCGAAGCTACCCGACAGGACGGCATCGCCGGCCTCCTTGGGCTCGGGGTCGGACTCGCCGGTCAGCAGGCTCTCGTCGACCTCCAGGTAATCGGCGGCGACCACCTCGCCGTCGACCACCACCTGGTCGCCGGGGGTGAGGACGATGAGGTCGTCCAGCACGATCTCATCGCGCGGGACGCGCCGCTCGCCGTCCGTGCGCCGCACCAGCGGGTGCGCCTCGCCGAGCACCGCGAGGTTGTCGAGGGTGCGCTTGGCGCGCAGTTCCTGGACGATGCCGATCGCCGAGTTGGCGATGATGAGCAGGCCGAACGCGCCGTTGATCCACGAGCCGGTGGCCAACACGATGACGAGCAGCACCGCGAGGATCGCGTTGATGCGGGTGAAGACGTTGGCACGGACGATCTCACCGACGGTGCGTCCGCTGCGGGGCGGCAAGGTGTTGACGCGGCCGCCGGCGACGCGCTCGGCCACCTCCTGCGGGCTCAGTCCTGCGGTGGCGGCGGCGACGGTCACGCCGGCCAGCATGCCAGAGTGATCCCCCGGATCGCCTCCTCCTCGCGGCTCGATGCGGTCGGCCCAGAGCCCCCCGCTGGCCGGCCCACGGAACGAAACGTCTCAAAAAGTCTGTGAATCTTTCAGAAAACTCTTGGTTTCCGTTCAGAGTGTGGTTTACGCTGGCGCGGTCCGGGCACACCGACCGGTGGCCCACACGAAGGGGAGGACCCGCAATCATGAACAAGACCAAGAAGCGCGCAGCCGCCATCGTCGCCGCTGCAGCCGTGGCTCTGGGCACGCCGGTGGTGGGCGCCACCCAGGCCCAGGCCGCGTCCGTGTGGGACGCCGTCGCCAAGTGCGAGTCGGGCGGCAACTGGTCGATCAACACCGGCAACGGCTACTACGGCGGCCTGCAGTTCAGCTCGTCGACGTGGCGCGCGTTCGGCGGCCGGGAGTTCGCCCCCCAGGCGAACCAGGCCACGAAGGAGCAGCAGATCCTGGTCGCGCAGCGCACGCTCGCCAAGCAGGGCCCGGGTGCGTGGCCGACCTGCAGTCGTCGCGCCGGCCTGACGAAGGCCAACGGGGGCGCCACCGGCTACACGGCCTCCGCGCCCGCCGCCGAGGCTCCCCGCGCCGCCACCACGACGCGCTCGGCCGCGCGCCCCCCCGGCCGCGCGAGGCAGATCAGCACGGCCAGACCCACGCCCCCCACGGTGTTGAGAGCCCCGAAGACACAGATCACGGCGATGTCGGTGTCC
>JAKDIK010000022.1 GCA_030450535.1 Propionibacteriaceae bacterium | reverse complement strand
TGGGTGCTCAGCAACTACGAGGACGCCCTCGCTGCGGCCCTGCTCACCCCCACCGCCCCCGACGTGTTCGAGTACGCCAACGGCCCCACCCTCGACATGATCAAGGCCGGCCAGGTGGCCGACGTCACCGAAACGCTCGGGGACGCCGGCGCCGAGTTCACCCCGTCGGTGCTGGCCCGCATGACCTATGACGACAAGATCTGGGCCATCCCGCAGACCGTCGACATGCAGCTCCTCTACTACCGCCGCTCCGCGCTGTCGGAGGCCGGCGTCCAGCCCCCCACGACCCTGGAGCAGCTCGCGACCGTCGCCGAGGCCGTCGCGGGAGGCAGCTTCGGCGGCTTCTACGCCGGGCAGGACGGCGGCATCGGCGTCCTCGGCCTGCTGCTGATGTGGGCCAGCGGCGCCAACGAATTCAACGAAGCGCGCACCGAGGCGGCGTTCAACACCCCCGCCCTGCACGCCGCGGTCGCCCAGTACAAGGCGCTGTTCGACTCCCCCGGCATGGTCAAGGCAGCCTCGGCCGACTGGTCGGACGCCTCACCCTTCAACAACGGCGAGTGTGCCCTGCAATGGGGTGGGCTGTGGGATCTGCCCAAGGTCACCGCGGCCCACGGCGACGACGTCGGCGTCCTGCCGTTCCCCGCCGCGGGTGGCGACCCGGTCGTCCCCTTCGGCGCCTTCAGCGCGTGCGTCTCGGCGGCCAGCGCGAACCCCGACGTGGCGCAGCAGTACGTCCGCTGGCTGTGGGTCGACTCCGACGACAAGCAGGTCGAGTTCAGCAACGCCTTCGGCACCCATATCCCCGCCAAGCCGAGCCTGTTCAGCCGGGCCTCCCAGGTGGCGTCCGGTCCCGGCGCCGAGGCGGCCGCCTTCGTCACCGACCACGGCCGCGCCAACGCGCTGTTCTGGACGTCGGCGTGCGGCCAGGCGTACTCGACGGCGCTCAGCAACGTGGTGCTCAACGGGGCGGACGCCGCGGCCGAGTTCGGCGCCGCGGAGCAGTCCGTCAACGCCGAGCTGGCACGCATCAACGGTTGAGATGCCCCGCCGGTCCGGCACGACCCTGGCTTCCAGCCGTCGGCGGTGGTTCTGGACGTTCATCACCCCGTTCCTCGCGGGACTGATGGTCTTCGTCTACCTGCCGCTGGGGTGGAGCCTGTGGCTGAGCTTCTACGACGCCCGCAACACGGTGACGCCGACGCGGTTCGTCGGGCTCGGCAACTACGTAGCCCTGCTGAATGACCGGCTGTTCGTCGACTCGATGGTCACCTTCGTGGCCTTCGCGTTGTTCATCGTGCCGGTCACGTTCGCCTGCTCGCTCTCGCTGGCACTCCTGCTGCAGCGCATCACCGTGCTGCGCGGCTTCTTCCGGTCGGTGTTCTTCATCCCGACGGCGGTCAGCTACGTCATCGCCGCCATGGTCTGGCGCATGTCGTTCTTCAACGGCGCCCGCTTCGGCCTGGCGAACACGCTGTTGGCGTCCGCGGGCCTGCCCACCGTCAACTGGCTGGGTGGTGAGAACAACTGGTACTGGCTCGTGCTCGTGAGCCTGCGGCTGTGGCTGCAGGTCGGCTTCTACATGATCTTGTTCATCGCCGGGCTCAACCAGATCGACGATCAGCTCTACGAGGCCGCCGCCCTCGACGGCGCCAGCGGCTGGCGGCGCTTCTGGTACATCACGTTCCCGCTGCTGCGGCCCACCTCGGTCGCCGTGTCGATGCTGCTGCTGTTCAACGCGTTCCAGGCCTTCGACGAGTTCTACAACACCCTCATCACCGCCGGCGGGTACCCGCCGTTCGCCCGGCCGCCGCTGGTCTACCTCTACCTCATCTCCTTCGGCGGCGGCGCCCAGGATCTCGGCATCGGTTCGGCGGGAACCATGATTCTCACCCTCGTCATCCTCGTGTTCAGCCTGCTGCAGAACCGCGTCCTCGCGATCAGCGGTGGCCGGGCATGAGGCCGGGACGCGCCGGGCGCATCCTCGCCTACGTCGGCGCCTCGCTGCTCGCCGTGCTGTTCCTGTTGCCCTTCTACGTGATCGCGCGCAACGCCTTTTCGACCCAACCGCACATCGTCAGCGCGACGTGGCACTGGTGGCCCGACCAGCTCGACCTCACCACGCTCACCGCCGTGCTCGGCAACCCGCGCCTCGGCGTTCTCCCCGCGTTGGTCAATTCTGCGATCGTGTCGGTCGTCCAGACCGTCGCCACCGTGGTCATCTCGCTCATGGCCGGCTACGCGCTGGCGCGCTGGCGGACGAAGGCGTCGGCGATCGTGCTCGGCATGACCGTGTTCACCCTGATGGTTCCGGCCATGGTGACCTTCGTCCCGACGTTCGTCATGGTGAGCACGCTGGGCTGGATCAGCTCCTACCGCGGCCTCATCGTGCCGGTGATCTTCTCGGCGTTCGCGACGTTCCTGTTTCGCCAGGCGTTCCTCGATTTCCCGCGCGAGCTGGAGGAATCGGCAGCCCTCGACGGCGCGAACACCTGGACGACCTTCTGGCGCATCGTGGTGCCGAACACGCGCGGCACCATCGCCGCCGTGGGGACCATCACGTTCATCGGCGCCTGGAACGCCTTCCTGTGGCCCCTGCTCATCGCCCAGGATCCCGGCATGCGCACCGTCCAGGTCGTGCTGAGCCAGTTCATGACGGCCCAGGGCGTCCGCTATCCGGAGATGTTCACCGGCGCGCTCATCGCCGTCGTGCCGGCGCTGGTGGTCTTCGCCTTCCTGCAGCGCTGGCTCGTCCAGGGCGTGGAGCGCTCCGGCCTGAAATAGCGCCCCCGGGCGCCTCAGACCCGGCCGTCGGCGTCCAGATCGACACCGGCCACCTGGGCGGCGTCGCTCGCGATGTCGTCGGTGTCGCGACCGCGCCGGTCGGAGACGAGGTCGGCGTAGTCGGGGTTGCGCTCGATCCAGCGGGACACGTACGGGCAGGTCGGTTGGACGCGGTACCCCTCGGCCCGGATGTCGTCCAGCGCGAAGCGCACCAGATCACCCGCGATGCTGCCGCCGCGGTGGGCCGGCTCGACGAACGTGTGCGGCAGAATGATGACGCCGGTGTCGACGACGTACTCGACGTACCCGACGACCTCGCCGTCCGCGGTGTACTCGTAACGCTTCGCGTCCGTGTTCTTGACGATGTCAGCCATGAACCCACGCTACCCGGCCTCGGACGCCCCGAGCAGCCGCGCGCTCGACCTTCGTCTCGACCGTGGGCCCCTCGGTTTTGTCGGAGCGATGTGGTTGCATGGCACCCATGAGCACCCCTGTCATTGAGGTGGACGACTTCACGATGCGCTTCGGCGCGGCGACGGTCGTCGACCACCTCAGCTTCGACGTCCAACCCGGCGAGACGTTCGGTCTGCTCGGCGCGAACGGCTGCGGCAAGACCACCACGCTGCGCGCCCTGCTGGGCATCTACACCCCGACCGCCGGCAGGCTGCACGTGGAGGGGCGCCCGTATGATCCGGCACGCAATTCGTCACTGGGCTACCTGCCGGAGGAGCGCGGTCTCTACAAGAAGGAGAAGGTGCTCGAGGTGATGACCTACTTCGGGCAGCTCAAGGGCATGCCCCGGGCCGAGGCCGCGCTGTGGTCGACCTACTATCTGGAGCGCGTCGGCCTCGCGTCGCACGCCAAGACGCGGCTCGACAAGCTCTCGGGTGGCCAGCAGCAAAAGGTTCAGCTCGGCGTCACCATCATGAACAACCCGAAGATCCTCGTGCTCGACGAGCCGACCAAGGGCTTCGACCCCATCAACCGCCGGTTGCTGCTCGACATCGTCGAGGACCAGCGCCGCGGCGGCGCCACCGTCGTCATCATCACGCACCAGATGGAAGAGGTGGAGCGGCTCTGCGATCGCGTCCTGCTGCTCAAGGATGGTCGCGCGGAGGCCTACGGGACGGTGCCCGAGGTGCAGGACGCCTACGGCGGCCGCACGATCCGGCTGCGCTACGCCGGGGCGCTGCCGACGTCACCGCGCTGGCGTCCGATCACCGCCGAGCGCAACTACGCCGAACTCGAGCTGGACGCCGGCGTGGATCCCCGCGTGGTGTTGCGTGAGCTCGTGGACGCCGACGTCGACATTCGCTCCTTCGACTCCTCACGGATGTCGATGGAGCAGGTGTTCCTGAAGGTCTACGGCACGGCGGCAGCCGAGGAGGCCGTGGCATGAAGCTGCACAACCTGGGCACCGTCATCGCCTTCGAGGTGCGCCGCACGCTTGCCAAGCCGACCTTCTGGATCGCATCCCTGTCCGTGCCGATCCTCATGGGACTGCTGTTCGCGCTCAGCTTCTTCAGCGGCATCACCGCGGCGCAGTCGTCGAACGCCTCGGACGCCGAGGCGACCACCTTCACCTACACCGATGCCTCCGGCATCGTGAGTGCCGGCGTGGCCGAACGGCTCGGGGGCTCGCCCACGCAGGACGCGGTGGGCGCGGCCCAGGCCGTCCGGGACGGCCGCGCCGACCTGCACATCGACATCCCCGCAGATCCGGCCGCCGAGGGCGTCCACGTGATCGGGCGCGATCTCGGTCTCATGGATTCCGGGCGGTGGACCACCGTCGCCCAGAACCTGCTGGAGGCCTCGGCGATCGAGCGGTTGGGGCAGCCGCACCTGACCGGGGTGCTCGAGGGATTCCCGATCACCTCGGAGACCTGGAGCGACGGGGCGCCCGCCCCGGGCTGGGCCAGCGTGATCGGCCCCGGACTGTTCCTCGTGCTGCTGTTCATGGCGATCGTCATGTTGGGCCAGCAGATGCTCAACATCACGGTGGAGGAGAAGGAGAACCGGGTCACCGAGATGGTGCTGACCACGATTCACCCCAGCACCCTCATCATCGGCAAGGTGCTGGGGGTGGTGATCGTGGGCGTCGTGCAGGGACTCGTGTTGCTCGTCCCGCTCCTGGCACTCACGCTGGTGCCCGGACTGTTGCCCACTCCGGCCGGCCCCGACGGAGCCCCACCCCCGGGCAACTTCGTCGCGGGTCTGGGCATCGACCTGCCCCGCATCCTGATGGGGGCCGGGCTGTTCCTCGGCGGGTTCCTGCTGTTCACCGGCATCCTCGTCGCCATCGGCGCCGTGATGCCGACCGCGAAGGACGCCGGCACCGCCTTCGGCACCGTGATGATCGCCATGTTCCTGCCGTTGTACGCCATGGGCATGGTGATGCAGGCACCGGATTCGCTCGTGTCGCAGGTGATGACGTACTTCCCCATCACCGCTCCGGTCACCGCCTTGATCCGCAACGCACTGGGCACCATCACGTTGTGGCAGGCGGGCATTGTGGTGGCGATCCTGGTCGTGTCGGCCGTGCTCGTGCTGCGCCTCGGCATCCGGCTGTTCCGGGAGGGCTCCATCGCCTACGATCAACGGCTAGCGTGGCGCGATATCTTGCGGTCCTCGCGCACCTAGACAGCAGAACATCCGATCCCTTGCGTGCGTGCCGCAAGTGATGGGAATCGACGCTGAAACGCTCACGCATCCCGGAGGTTTTTCATGGCACTCG
This sequence comes from Propionibacteriaceae bacterium, assembly GCA_030450535.1. GTDB lineage: Bacteria > Actinomycetota > Actinomycetes > Propionibacteriales > Propionibacteriaceae > Propioniciclava. The sequence goes on along the minus strand of JAKDIK010000022.1, from coordinate 11,285 downwards.
ACGCTCCCAGCAGCCATCAACGACAGGCCATCGAGCGTGCGGACGCCTGGGGCGCCCACAACTACGCCCCGCTGCCGGTCGTGCTGGCCGACGGCGACGGTGCGGTGGTCCACGACATCGACGGCGTCGCGTACCTCGACTGCCTGGCCGGCTACTCGGCGGTCAACTTCGGCCACCGGCACCCGCGGCTCGTCGCCGCGGCGTCCGAACAGCTCGCCAAGGTGACGTTGGTCTCACGAGCGTTCCACGCCGAGCCGTACGGGCCGTTCGTCGAGGCGCTCGCGCACCTGTGCGGCAAGGAGATGGTCCTGGCCATGAACACCGGCGCCGAGGCCGTCGAGACGGCCATCAAGACCGCCCGCAAGTGGGGGCACCTCGTGAAGGGCGTTCCCGAGGGTGAGGCGCGCATCGTCGTCATGGAGGGCAACTTCCACGGCCGGACGTCCACCATCATCTCGTTCAGCAACGACGAGGAGGCGCGCGCCCATTACGCCCCCTACATGGGTGGTTTCGTGGCGGTCCCCTATGGGGACGCCGCCGCGCTCGAGGGCGCGATCGACGAGCACACGGTCGGCGTCCTCTTCGAGCCGATCCAGGGCGAGGGCGGCGTCGTCGTCCCCCCGGAAGGTTTTCTGGCCGAGGTCAGGGCGATCTGTGATCGCCGAGGCGTGCTCATGATCGCCGACGAGATCCAGTCCGGACTGGGCCGCACCGGCACCACGTTCGCCTGCGACCGCGAGGGCGTCGTGCCGGACGTGTACGTGCTCGGCAAGGCCCTGGGCGGCGGCATCATGCCGGTCTCGGCGGTGGTGGCGGACCGCGAGGTGCTCGGGGTGTTCACACCGGGCACCCACGGTTCCACCTTCGGCGGCAATCCGCTCGCCTGCGCGATAGGGCACGAGGTCGTCGATCTTCTGAGCACCGGCGAGTACCAGAACGCAGCCCGCGTCCGCGGGGAGCAGTTGCGCGCCGGGCTCCAACCGCTGCTCGACCGTGGCTGGCTGACCGGCCTGCGCCAGGTGGGCCTGTGGCTCGGCCTGGACGTCGATCCGCGGCTGGGCACCGGCAAGGAGCTCTGCTATCGCCTCCTGCGCCACGGCCTGCTGGCGAAGGACACCCACGGCTCGACGGTGCGGCTGTCTCCGCCGCTGGTGGTGACCCCGGAGCAGGTCGATCGGATCATCGACGGCATCACCCGGGCCTTCACGCAGGCGTCCGCGGCCGCAGCGGGATCGTGACGGCTTGCGTCAGGCCTTGATGGCGGAGACCTCGAACTCGAGGGTCACCTTGTCGGCGACGAGGAACCCGCCGGTCTCCAGCGCCGCGTTCCAGGTGAGGCCGAAGTCGGCGCGCGAGACGTCGACCTTGCCCTCGAAGCCGATGCGCTCGTTGCCGAACGGGTCGGTGGCAGAGCCGTTGAAGTCGAAGGGGATCGTCACCGACTTGGTGACGTCCTTGATGCGGAGGTCGCCGGACACCTCGACCGTGTCGCCGCTGATCGCGAAGTCGGTGCCGCGGAACGTGATCGTCGGGTACTGCTCGACGTCGAAGAAGTCCTCGCTGCGGACGTGGGCGTCGCGGTCCGCGTTGCGGGTGTCGAGGCTGGCAGCCTGAACGACGACCTCGAGGGTGCTGTCGGCCGGGTTGGCGCCGTCGATGGTGGCGGTGCCGCTGAAGTCGGAGAAGGCCCCACGGACCTTGGTCACCATCGCGTGGCGGGTGGTGAAGCCAACCTCGCTGTGGGAGGGGTCAAGGGTGTAGGTGCCCTGAAGATCGGAGAGCTGCGTCATGATGGCGCCCTTTCGTGTGTGACTGACGTTGGTGAACACCACTCTAGCACTCGTAGTTGAAGTATCAACTATGTGCACCCTTGTTGCCACCTCGCGATATGGTTGCGCTTGTCCACGATCGCGGATGCGCGGACCGGGACGCCCACCGCAGCCGACCCGAGGAGATTGTTCGATGACGAACCCTGCCACCTTCACCGCCGGAGACCGCGAGCTGCAGCTCCCGTTCATCCCTGCGACGCAGGGCAACAACGGCTACGACATCGGCAAACTGCTCGCCAAGACAGGCGACACGACGTATGACAACGGGTTCGCGAACACTGCGGTCTGCAAGTCGGCCATCACCTACATCGACGGGGACGCCGGCGTCCTGCAGTACCGCGGCTACCCGATCGAGCAGCTGGCGGAGAAGTCGACGTTCCTCGAGACGTCCTACCTGGTGCTGTACGGAGAGCTGCCGACGTCCGAGGAGCTCGAGGAGTTCACCCAGAAGATCAGCCGCCACATGGTGATCGATGAGCGCCTGCGCGAGCTGTTCCGCATCTTCCCGCGTCGCTCGCACCCCATGCCCGTGCTCTCGGCGGCGATCACGGCACTGAGCACGTTCTCGACCGACACCATCGGTTTCGATTCCGAGCGGGTGGACGCCGCGACGCAGCGCCTCATGGCGAAGGTGCCGACGCTGGCCGCGTACTCGTTCAAGAACTCCCTGGGCATGCCGACGCTGTGGCCGGACTACTCACTGAGCTACATCGAGAACTTCCTGCGCATGTCATTCGGCACCGTCACCGAGCCCTACCAGTTCGACGACGATGTCACGCGGGCGCTCGACGTGCTGCTGATCCTGCACGCGGATCACGAGCAGAACTGCTCCACGTCGACCGTCCGTCTCGTGGGCAGCTCGCAGGCCAACCTGTACGCGTCGGTGAGCGCCGGCGTCCACGCCCTGTCCGGGCCTCTGCACGGCGGGGCGAACCAGGCAGTGCTCGAGATGCTCGCGTCGATCCGCGACGACGGCATGTCGGTGCGCGACTACGTCCTCAAGGTGAAGGACAAGAAGGACACCACGAAGCTCATGGGCTTCGGGCACCGGATCTACAAGAACTACGACCCGCGCGCAGCCATCATCAAGAAGCACGCCGACGGCATCCTCAAGGCCCGCGAGGGTTCCGACCAGCTCCTCGACATCGCGCTCGAACTCGAGGAGGCGGCGCTGAGCGACGACTACTTCGTCGAGCGCAAGCTCTACCCGAACGTCGACTTCTACACCGGACTGATCTACCAGGCGATGGGCTTCCCGGTGGACATGTTCACCGTCCTGTTCGCCCTCGGCCGCCTGCCCGGCTGGATCGCCCAGTGGCGCGAGATGGTCAACGACCCGAGCAACAAGATCGGACGCCCGCGCCAGATCTACGTCGGCGAGACCGCGCGCGACTACGTCCCCATGGACGCCCGCTGATCCACCCGCTCCCGTCCTGATTGGCACCCGGTGCTCGAGCCACAGCTGGTCGTCGGAGTGCTGGCCGCCGTCCTCGCGGGGAGTTGGAGCGCACGCTGGCTCCGCCTCCCCGCGCCGCTCGTGCTCGTCGCCGTGGGCTCGCTCATCGGGATCGTGCCGGCGCTCACGAACGTGACGCTCCCGCCCGAGACCGTGCTCCTGATCTTCCTGCCGGTGCTCCTGTATTGGGAGAGCCTGACCACCTCTTTGCGCGAGATCCGTCGCATGATGCGGGGCATCATCCTCACGGGCACCCTGCTCGTGGCGGCGACGGCGGCGGCGATCGCCGGCGTCCTCCACCTCTTGGGCGTCCCGTGGGGCACGGCGTGGATCATCGGCGCTGCCCTCGGCCCCACGGACGCCACGGCCGTCGCCGCGATGAGCCGCGGGTTGCCGCGGCGCGCCTACGTCGTCCTGCAGGCCGAGAGCCTCATCAATGACGGCACGGCGCTCGTGATCTACGCGTTGGCGCTCGGCACGGCCACCGGCGCGATCCAGCCCACCGTGCTGGACACCGGCGGCCGGTTCGTCGTGTCGTTCGGCGGAGGCGTCCTGATCGGCCTCGTCGTGGGCTGGCTGCTGTTCCGGGTTCGGATCGCCGTCGAAGAGCCGGTGTTGGTGAACCTCGTGGCACTGCTGGTGCCCTTCGCGGCCTACCTGGCGGCGGAGGAGGTCGGCGGGTCCGGTGTGGTCGCCGTGGTGACCGCCGGGCTGTATGCCTCCCAGGCGGCGCCGCGCGCGGTGGTGGCGCAAGCCCGCACGCAGGGCTCCGCCTTCTGGGGGCTCACCACGTTCGTGCTCAACGCGGCTCTGTTCGTGCTGGTCGGTGTCCAGCTGCCGCGCTCGTCGGTGCAGCTGACCACCGACACCTTGGCGCATGCCGCGCTCCTCGTGTGCGCGGCCCACGGGACGATGGTCGTGACCCGCTACGCCTTCCTCAACCTCTCCATCGGGATCATCCGATTGCTCGATCGGCGCCCCCATCAACGCACGCTGCGCACGACCCACCGCGGCCGGCTCGTGAGCACGGTGGCCGGGTTCCGAGGCGCCGTGTCGGTGGCGGTCGCCCTGTCGGTGCCCGCCGACTACGTGGGCCGCGATCTCATCGTCTTCGTCGTGGGGACGGCCGTGGTGGTGACGCTTGTGCTCAACGGGTTCGCGCTCCCCCGGGTGATCCGCTGGGCGCGCCTCCCCGCCGACACCTCACAGGACGAGGAACTTCGGACGGCGCGCGTGGCCGAGCTGCGCGCCGCGCTGGCGGCGCTGCCGGACCTGGCACGCACCCACGGCGTCGACCAGGGGGCGGTTGACCTCGTCCGGGACGACCTCACCGACCGGCTGGTCACCGTCGAGTCGGACGGAGCCGAGGGGCGTCCGGCGGACAGGGCGGCCATGGCCGCGCTCCGTCTCGGCGTGGTCGCGGTCGAGCGTGATGCCCTCGTGTCCCTTCGTGACGACGGCACGATCGACGATACGGTGCTGCGCCTGCTCCAGGCCGAACTCGACGCCGAGGAGAACCGCCTGCGAGGCCTCTTGGACGCTGGCTAGCTTCCGCCGGCCGGCAGGCCCCCGGTCGTAGCCGTAGTCGTTCACCCACACCTTGGTAGCGTCCGGCCCGCGGGCGCGGGCCGCTCGGGACGCACGAGCCGGACGCCGGCGTCCACCAGCCCCCGGAGGGTCTCGGGCAGGCGAAGCGTGCGGCGCAGGTCCAGGCGCCACTGCGCGCCTGCGGCGCACTCGACGAAGCCACGGCTCTCGAGCCACTCCGCCGGCAGGTGCCGGCAATCCGGGGTGCCGCGGATTCCGTGGGCGATGATCGACCGGGCCTTCGAGCCGGGCGGCCGCGCCGCCAAACGCTGGACCAGTTGGGTGCCGATGAGTTCCCCCAGATCCTCGCGGCGCACCCACAGTTGCGTGATGACGATGCTGCCGTTGGGGTAGAAGCCCCCGAGTTCGGACGCCTGCGCACCGGCCAGCAGCCCGACGACCCGGCCGTCGCGCACCGCCTTGAGTCCGAAGGACGCGCGCGCCGGCGTCCTGCCACACCACGGGCACGTGAGCGTGGCCAGATCGCGGCTCTCGAGCGCCACCAGTGACCGCACCGGCCCCACCTCCTTTGGACGACACCGGCCCGGGTGGGAGGATGGACCGGTGAGCTCGTTGGAACAGCCCCGCCGCAGCACGCGGCTGGACCCTTATGTCGACCAGTATGCAGAACGCACGTCGTCCATGACGGTGTCCGCAGTGCGAGCTCTCTTCGCCGTCGCCAACCGGCCCGAGGTGGTCTCGCTGGCCGGCGGCATGCCGAACATCGCCGACCTGCCGCTCGGCCGCATCGGTGCCTCCTTCGACGACCTCATCCGCAACGCAGGCGTCCAGGCCATGCAGTACGGCTCCGGCCAGGGCGAGCTGTTCATGCGCGAGAAGATCGTCGAGATCATGGCCGAGGAGCAGATCCACGCCAACCCCGACGACGTGGTCATCACGTGCGGCAGCCAGCAGGCGCTCGACCTGGTGACGCGCATCTTCGTCGATCCCGGCGACGTCATTCTCTGCGAGGCGCCCAGCTACGTGGGCGCGATGGGCACGTTCAACGCGTCCCAGGCGCAGATCCACCACGTCGCGATGGACGACCACGGGCTTCGGCCGGACGCCCTGCGCGAGGCCGTGACCACGCTGCGGGCGGACGGCCAGCGCGTGAAGTTCCTCTACACGATCCCGAACTACAACAACCCCACCGGCATCACGCAGACGCTCGAACGACGCCGCGACGTGCTCGGGGTGGCGCACGAGCTGGGCCTGCTGGTCGTCGAGGACAACCCCTACGGTCTGCTCACGTTCGAGGGTGATCCCCTGCCGGCGCTGCGCTCGATGGACGACCAGGTGATCTACCTCGGCTCGTTCTCGAAGACGTTCGCGCCGGGCTTCCGGATCGGCTGGGTGCTGGCCCCGCACGCCGTCCGCGAACGCCTCGTCATCGCGCAGGAGGCCGCCGTGTTGTCGCCTCCGGTGTTCAGCCAGTTCGCCATCACGAAGTACCTCGACGAGTTCGACTGGCGGGCCCAGATCGTGGCGTTCCGCGACATGTACCGCGAGCGACGCGACGCGATGCTCCGCGGTCTCGAGGATCACATGCCGGCCGGCACCACGTGGACCCACCCCGCCGGTGGCTTCTTCGTCTGGGTGACCCTGCCCGAAGGGCTCGATTCCCAGGCGCTGCTGGCGCGCGCGGTCAACGAGCGGGTGGCGTACGTGCCCGGCACGGCGTTCTACGCGGACGGCTTCGGCAGCCGCAACCTGCGGGCGTCCTACTGCTTCCCCACCGCCGAACGCATCTACGAGGGCACCCGCCGCCTCGGCCGGGTGATCACCGACGAGCTCGAGATGCACGCCACCTTCGGCCTGGGCACGCAACCGACACTGCACCATCCCGAGATCGGGCCCTCGCCCAACCTCACCTGAGCCCACTCCACCCGACCACGATCCAGGAGCACGCCATGGCCGAGACCACCGGAACCGTCGTCGTCCTCGCAGGAGGGCTTTCGCACGAGCGTGACGTCTCCCTGCGGTCCGGACGCCGTGTCTCGACCGCGCTGCGCGAGGCGGGCCACCATGTCGTGGAGGCCGATGTCAACGGCCAGCTGCTGACGACGCTCGCGGGCGCCGAGGACCCGATGGTGTTTCCCGTGTTGCACGGCGGTGCGGGCGAGGACGGAGCGCTGCGCGAAGTGCTGGACGTGCTGGGCGTCGAGTACGTCGGTTCCACGGGTCGGGCGTCCCACATCGCGTTCGACAAGGCGGTGGCGACCCCGCTCGTCGCGCAGGCGGGGTTCGTGACACCGCGGCAGGCCGCGCTCCCCCAGGACATGTTCCGCGAGCTGGGCGCCGCCGCGCTCGTCGAGGCGCTGGCGTCCGGCATCGGCTTCCCGATGATGGTCAAGCCCGCCCAGAGCGGCTCGTCGCTCGGCTGCACCCGCGTGGACGACGCCGCCGGCCTGCCCGCCGCGATCGTGACCGCCTTCGGGTATGGGGACGTCGCCATCGTGGAGGAATTCATCGAGGGCCGCGAGGTGGCCGTCTCGGTCGTCGATCTCGGCAACGGCCCCAAGGTGCTGCCAGCCGTCGAGATCCAACCCTTGAGCGGTAGCTACGACTATGCGGCGCGCTACACCGCCGGGCAGACCCGTTTCATCGCGCCCGCCGAGCTCTCCCCTGAGGTGGCGCGGCGCTGCAACGAGCTGGCGCTGGGTGCCCACCGAGTCCTCGGGCTGCGCGACCTGTCGCGCACCGACCTCATCATCCGCGACGACGTGCCCCACTTCCTGGAGGTCAACGTCGCCCCGGGCATGACGGAGACGTCGCTGCTGCCGCTCGCCATCGAGGCCAGCGGGGTGAGCTTCGAGGACGTGTGCTCCTCACTCGTCGCGGCGGCGCGGGCGCGGGCGTCCGCGTGACCACTCGCCTGAAGCAGATCCTCCTCATCACCGTCGGCAGCGTCGCCGCGGTGGCCATGGTGCTGCTCGGGCTGTGGCAGATGCAGGTGTTCGTCGATTCCGGCAACCGGGGCATCGAGGAGCGAGCCGCGCAGCCTCCCGTCGCGCTGGCCGAGAACATGACCGCGGGCGAGATCACCGGCGACGTGTACGGCAAGCAGGTGTGGGCGGAGGGCGTCTACCGTCCCGACCAGGAGATCCTGCTGTCGGCTGCGGGAGAGGTACGGGTGCTGACGGCCTTCGAGCTGGACGACGGGCGGATCCTGCCCGTGGTGCGCGGGGTGGTGACGGCGGACGCCGAGGTGCCCGCTCCCCCGGCGGGCAACCAGAGGCAGACGGGGCTGCTGCTGCCGGGCGAGGGGAACGTGGACGGCACCGCCCCCGGGGAACTGGCCTCAGTGCGCATGCCGGCGCTGGCGCAACGGTGGCCGCAGCACCTCGTGGCGGGCTTCATCACGCTCAACGCCGACGAGGCCACAGCGCAGGGCCTCACCGCGGCGCCGGTGGCACTCCCCGAGGGCGAGGGCTCCGTGCGCAACAGCGGTTACGCTTTGCAGTGGTGGGTGTTCGCCGCGTTCGCTGTGGGCATGAGCGTGCGGATCGCCTGGGGCATGGGACGCCGCGACCGGCTGGCCGCCGAGCAATCGGCCCGCAACGAGCTGGGCGGTGCCGCGCCGGACAGCTCAGAAGCCGGGAGCTCTGCACTCGAGAACGCTGCACTCGAGAACGCTGCGCCCGAGAACGCTGCACTCCAGAACACCACTGCAACCCATGAACACTGACGAGAGGACGCCGACACCGTGAGCATGTCGCTGGACGACCACCCCATCGAGGCCGAGGACGTCCCCGGCATCCGGGGGGCCCTGCTCCGCTACCGCGTCATGGCGTGGATCGTGGGTGTGCTGCTCGTGGTGCTGGTGGGTGTGGGCATGCCGCTGAAGTACTTCTGGGACAACGACAGCGTCGTCACCTGGACGGGCATCCCGCACGGTTGGCTGTACATGGTGCTGCTGATCACGGCCTACGATCTCGGACGCCGCGTCAAGTGGCCCTGGCTCCGGCTCGGGCTCATCGCACTCGGAGGCACCGTTCCGTTCATGTCGTTCGTGGCCGAGCACTACGCCACCAAGGACGTCCGCCGCCGACTCGCGGCCGCCGACGACTCCCCCCACACCCGCATCGAGGGCTGACCCGCTGGAGAACGGCCGCGCGAGGGCGGTCCCTCGAGGGCGGGCGCACCAGGGTGGTCCCACGAGCGTGGTCGCGGCAGGATGGCAGCGACCGGCATTACCTCGACTCTCTCTCTCTCTCTTTATTTTATGTCGACTTATCACTCAGTCGCCACGCCGCCGCGCATCACCGTCAGGATGCGGTCCAGGTCGTCCTCCCCGGCGAACTCGATGGTGATCCGACCCTTCTTGTTCTTGCCGATCTGCACGGCCACCCGGGTGTCAAGGCTGTCCGTCAGGGTCGACGCGAGCGACTCGGCGCGCGCGGACGGAACGCGGGGGCTGCGGGGCCGGCGTCCGACCTTCTCCCGCTCCCCCAGCGCGACGATCTCCTCCACGGCCCGCACGCTCAGCCCCTCGGCCACAATGCGCTGGGCGAGCCGCTCCTGGCCCATGGGATCGTCGAGGCCCAAGAGAGCGCGAGCATGCCCGGCCGAGAGGACGCCGGCCGCCACCCGGCGCTGCACCGGCGCCGGCAGCCGCAGCAGACGGATCGTGTTGGAAATCTGCGGCCGCGAACGCTTGATGCGAGTCGCCAGCTCCTCCTGTGTGCAGTCGAAGTCGTCAAGCATCTGCTGGTAGGCGGCAGCCTCCTCCAGAGGGTTGAGCTGAGCGCGATGCAGATTCTCCAACAGAGCATCCCGCAGGAGCGCGTGCTCCTCGGTGTCGCGAATGATCGCCGGAATGGTCGCAAGCCCTGCCTGCTTGCTCGCCCGCAGTCGGCGCTCCCCCATCACGAGCTCATACCCGTCGCCGACGCGCCGCACGACGATCGGCTGCAGCAACCCGACCTCCAGGATGGACGAGCTCAGCTCGGCGAGATCGTCCTCGTCGAACACCTGCCGGGGCTGCTTGGGATTGGGCGTGATGCGCTCGACGTCGATCTCCTGGAACGACGCCCCCTCGGGTGCCGGCACGAGTTCGACCTCCGGACTCGTCGTCTGCCGCGGATGCTCCCCTCGCCACGGTTCGGGCGCCGCGGGCGGCGCTGGCGTCCCGGCCTCCGGCTGCTCGTTCGGGGCACTCGTGGGGCGAATGAGGTCGCCGAGACCGCGGCCCAGACCGCTGCGGGGCTTGGTCGCCATGATGTTCTCGCTTTCTGGCGCCGCGGCGCCGGGTCTATCGGACTCGTTAGTTCGGGAGGACGCCGCGCGCGGCAATCTCGGCGGACGCCTGCTGATAGGCCTGAGCGCCCACGGACGCGAACTGGTAGCTCAGGACCGTTTGGCCGTAGCTTGGCGCCTCAGCAATGCGGACGGAGCGGGGAATGACGGTGTCGAGCACCTCGCGGGCGAAGTGCTTGCGCACCTCGTCGGCCACCTGGGACGAGAGGTTCGTGCGGGCGTCGAACATCGTCAGCATCACCGTCGTGAGCGTCAACTCGTCGTTCAGCCGCCCCTTGACGAGATTGATGGTCTTCAACAGCTGCGTGACGCCCTCCAGGGCGTAATACTCGCACTGGATCGGGATCATGATTTCCTTGGCGGCGACCAGCGCATTCAAGGTCAGCAATCCCAATGACGGGGGACAGTCGATGATGACGTAGTCCACGTAGTGGTTCTCGAAGAATGCGTCGAGCGCGTCGCGCAGCCGCGTTTCACGTGAAACGCTCGCCACCAGGCCAACCTCGGCGCCGGCGAGGTCGATCGTGGCAGGCATGGCCCACAGGTCTGGAATGTCCGGACAGCGCTGCAGCACGTCGACCAAGGGTTCGCCATCGACGAGCACCTCGTACGTCCCTGGGGTGCCCTCGCCATGCTCCACACCAAGGGCCGTGGATGCGTTGCCCTGGGGGTCCATATCCACCACCAGCACTCGGAGCCCTCCCATCGCGAGACCGGCGGCGATGTTGACCGCCGTGGTGGTCTTGCCGACCCCTCCCTTCTGGTTCGCGACTACCATGACGCGTGGAGCGTCTGGCTGGGGGAGCGAGGGCGTTTCACGTGGAACATCGATCGCAAGATCGTCCGGCGCCTGCGCCGTGCGCTGCTCGAACTCCGGCTCGTCATACGCGGCCCGCCTGGCCGACACTTCACTCATCGTGTGCTTCTCCCCCTGGCAGCGCCTGACCCTTCGCGCTCGCGCCGCATGTGCTCGTAATGTACGGAGAAACCCTAACCCAGACAGCGGCGCACCCCCACGTGGCCTCGCCGACGGCACGCGGGATGGACCCGTGCGAGATGGACCAATGAGTGACCACGCCGCGACCCGAACGAGGCGGAGCGCCCCGAGCCCTGCAGGAAGCGAGGGGTAGGAGCGCGGCCGGGGGAGGGATGGT
>JAKDIK010000144.1 GCA_030450535.1 Propionibacteriaceae bacterium | reverse complement strand
GGGCGCGGATCGCCCTCTTGGGCCGGGCGCCCTTGCGGCGGGGGGCAGGCGGGGTGGCGCTAGGCTCGGCGCGGGCGGATGCAGCCGGCCGGGAGGAGAGAGCGTGACGACCGGACGAGCGGCACCCGCCTTCGCGAACAGGGCGTGGCTGGCGGTGACGGCCGTCGTCCTCATCTCGGTCAACTTGCGCCCGGGCGCCACCGGGATCGGGCCCCTGCTCAGCGAGATCCTCGCTGCGCTCGGGCAGGATTCGACGTGGGGCGGCGTCCTCACCGCCCTGCCAGGGGTCTGTTTCGCGGCGTTCGGCGCGTTCGCCGTCTCGCTGGCGCTCCGGGTGGGGCTGAACCGGGCCCTGTGGCTGGCGATGGTGGCGCTGGCGTCCGGCCTGATCGCCCGGGCATTCATGACGGACGCCGGCGCCTTCCTCGCCTTCACCGTGCTCGCCTACGCCGGCATCGCCGTGGGCAACGTGTTGTTGCCGGCCTTCATCAAGCGGCGCTTTCCCGGCCGCGTCCCGTTGTTCATGACGGTGTACAGCGTGCTGCTCGCCGTCGGGGCCACGCTGGCGAGTGCGCTCGCCGTGCCGATGGCGCAGGTGTTGCCGGGTGGCTGGCGGGATTCCCTGGCGCTGTGGGGGGTGGTCGCCGTCGTCGCCGTGGTGCCGATGGTGGCCGTCGCGGTGACCGAGGGATCGGCTCGGATCGTGGGTCCGCGGCCGGCGCGCGGGCCATCCTTGCTGCGCTCCCGCAAGGCGATCGCGCTGGGGGTGTTCTTCGGCATCCAGTCCCTGCAGGCGTACACGCAGTTCGGCTGGGCCGCGCAGATGTTCCGCGACGGCGGGGTGGACGCCACCACCGCCGGTCTGCTCGTCTCGTTCATCGCCAGCTTCGGCATCGTCACCGGACTGTTCATGGCCACCCTCGTCGACCGGGTGCGCGACCTGCGCGGCATCGTCGTCGTCATGGGGGTGCTGCTCGTGGTCGGCTACCTCGGCCTTCTCTACGCGCCGGCCGCCCTGCCCTGGTTGTGGGCGGGTTCGCTCGGGCTGTCGGGGGCGGCGTTCCCGATGGCGCTGGCGCTCGTCACCGCGCGCTCGCGTGACCCGCACGTGACGGCCCGGCTTTCCGGATTTGGCCAGACCATCGGGTACGCCCTCGCCGCCCTGGGGCCGTTGCTCGTGGGCGTCATCCACGGCCAGACCGGGAGCTGGACGCTGCCGCTGTGGCTGCTCATCGGCACCTCGGTGATCATGGTCGTCGCGGGCATCATCGCGTCGGCCCCCGGCCATGTCGACGACGATCTGCCGGCGTCGAAGTAGGTTGGCCCGCGTGAGTGACACCACACGACCCGGACGCGATCGCCGAGCCGTGCGCCTGCCCGGCCCGAGCGGCGCCGACCGGGTCGCCGGCGATCGGCACGTCGTGGTCATCGGCGGAGGCATCGCCGGCATCGCGGCGGCGATGGTGCTGACCGAGCGGGGCGTCCGGGTGACGCTGTGCGAGGCGTCCGATCGGCTCGGCGGCCGGGTGGCCGCGTGGCCGCTGGGCGACGGGCGCACGATGAGCCGCGGCTTCCATGCCTTCTTTCGGCAGTACTACAACCTGCGGGGGCTGCTGCGCCGTGTCGATCCGGAGCTGGCGCGGCTCGTGGCGATCGAGGACTACCCGCTGACGCGTCCGGACGGCCTCACCGACACGTTCGCGGGACTGCCCCGGACGCCGCCGCTCTCGGTCGCGGCGTTCGCGCTGCGGAGCCCAACCTTCACCCTTGGCTCGTTGACGACGGTCAACATCCTCGCCGCACTGGAACTCCTCACCGTGCGCTTCCCCGGCACCCACCAGCGGTACGACGGGGAGTCGGCGGGCGCGTTCCTCGACCGCCTGCGTTTCCCGGCGGCGGCCCGGGACCTGGCGCTGGAGGTGTTCGCCCGCTCGTTCTTCGCGCACCCGTCGGAATTCTCCGCGGGGGAGTTGGTGGCGATGTTCCACACGTACTTCATGGGGTCGGCCGAGGGGCTGTTGTTCGACGTCCCCGATGACGACTACGACGCCAGCCTGTGGCAGCCGCTGGGAGAGCGCCTGGCGTCGCTGGGCGTCGAGATCCGCACCTCGGCGCGCGTCGACGCGCTGCTGATCGAGGAGGGGCGGGCCGGCGTCCGCTTCGGTGCCGAGGAGCTGACCGCGGATGCCGTCGTGCTCGCCACCGACCCGCGCCCGGCCCGCGAACTCATCGCGGCGCTGCCCGCCACCGAGCACCTGCGCGAGTGGCAGGAGCGGGTGGCCGACACCCGCAACGCCCCGCCGTTCGTGGTGCTGCGGCTGTGGCTGGACGGCCTCGTGGACGCCTCGCGTCCGGCGTTCCTGGGGACGAGCGGCTTCGGGCCGCTGGACAACATCTCGGTGCTCGAGCGCTTCGAGGCCGGCGCCGCGGCGTGGGCGGCCGAGCACGGCGGCTCGGTCGTCGAACTGCACGCCTACGCGTGCCCGGAGTCGGTGGTCTCGGACGCCACGGTGGCGCAGGAGATTGCGGCGCAGCTGGTCGCACAGTTGCATCGGGCGTTCGGTGAGACGGCATCGCTGGGCGAGGTGCACCGGGAACTGCTCGTGCGCCACGACTGCGTGCTGGTCGGTCCGGATCAGCCGTGGGGCGAGCGCCCGGGCGTCAGGACGCCGGCGCCACGATTGGTGCTGGCGGGCGACTGGGTGCGCTGCGATCTGCCCGTGGCGCTCATGGAGCGGGCGGCGACCACGGGTTTCCAGGCCGCGAATGCCCTGCTCGATGGTTGGGGCGTCGCCGGTGAGGATGTTTGGACCGTGCCGCTGACGGGGATCCTCGCGCGCTGAGCGATTCGGGTGCCCACCACGCACGCGGGCCTTGAGCGTCTGAGATGCCGCATGAGAGCGGCCCCGCAACCGCTCTAGACCGCCCTGAGGCGGTTCCCTCGCGGCCTGTGTTCCAACTCGACGAGCCCCAGTTCTTCGAGCAGCGGGGGCAGATACATGCCGAACCGGCCGCGATAGCCCTTGCGCTGCCCGTACCAACCGCCCACGGGGTTTGTCTCCGCACGACCCCACGCCTCGACGGTGCCCTCCTTCGCGGGCTTCTGCTCGTCGGCGGCGCCCAGTTCCATCCAATCCCCGTGCTCCTTGAGCATCGCGACGAGGTCATCGACCGCACGCAGAAGGTATGTCAGCTTCGTCGCACCGACCTGGCACACCAGCAGCGGAGGATCAGCCTCCCGGTCGGCATACATCGTGTACTCGGACGTTCCCGGCGGCGTCCTCAGCAGCCAAGGGGCATCCTTGGTCCCCGATCCACTCATGGGGAGCATCCTGACATCGTCCCGCACAACGGCACCAGCAGACCCTCGTCTACTGGGCGAATGCCGGCGTCGGGACGCCGAGGGTGACCGAGCGCAGGGTGACCGCGAGCTTTTCGGCGGTCGGGACGCGGTGGCGTCCGGAGAACACGTCGTAGCCGGCCGCCTCGATCCGGTCGAGAATGCGGGCGTACAGCACCAGCGCCGTCCCGACGCAGCGCCGCGACGCCGCCGGCATCATCGCCAACCCCGGGACCGCCGCCGCGTACAGCTCCCGGTTCCGCGCCACCTGCTCCGTCATCATCGCCACCCACGCGGCATCGGGACGCCGGCGCCACGGGTCCGCGCCGTGGCGGGCCAGGTCGTCGGCCGGCAGGTAGACCCGCCCCCGGTCGAGGTCCTCGGCCACGTCGCGCAGGAAGTTCGTCAACTGGAACGCCAGTCCGAGCGACCGGGCCGGACCCTTCGCGTCCGGGCTGTACGGCTCGAGGACGGGGAGCATCATCTCGCCGATCACCGCCGCCGAGCCCTCCATGTAGCCGTCGCGCAACTCCTCCCAGCTGGCCCACGTCGTTCTCGTCAGGTCGAGCGACATCGCGGCGAAGAACCGCTCGAAGCACTCCGGATCGGTGCCACGGCGCCGAACGGAATCCACGATCGCGGCCATCACCGGCTCTTCAGCCTGCCCCGCGGCCAGCGATGTGAAGAAATAGGAAGCGAACGCCGCCAGCCGCTCGGCGGGCCCACCGGGCAGCGCGATCGGCAGTGCGACTTTCTCCGGCTCATCCACGATGTCGTCGGCGAGCCGGCACAGGGCGTACACGGTGTGCACGTCGCGGCGCTGCGCGGGCGGCAGCAACCGCGCCCCCCACCAGTAGGTCGTGCCGTGCCCGCGGGTCAGCCGGGCGCATTCGGCGTAGCCGGCCGCCAGATCGGCGGTCATCGCAGTCGCTCCCGGACGCGTTGGGCGGCCAGCTTGCCCGACACCAGCACCATCGGAATCCCCACCCCCGGCGTCGTCCCCGATCCCGCGAACACCAACCCCGGGACGCGGGCGTCCACGTTGCGCGGCCGGAAGGGCCCGGTCTGGGCCAACGTGTGCGCGAGCGCGAACGGCGTCCCCGCCGCCATGCCCTGGGCCTCCCAGTCCAGGGGCGTCACGAGCTTCTCGGTGACGATATCCGTCGGGTAGCCGAAGCCGGTGAGGAAATCGAGCATCCGGGCCCGCAGCCGTGGGGCCTCGACCTCCCAATCGATCCGGCCCACGCGCAGATTCGGCACCGGCTCCAGCACGTACAGGGTGTGGCAGCCGTCGGGGGCGGCGTCCGGGTCGTCCAGCGACGGGATCGCCACGAAGCGCGACGGATCCGCCATGGGCCGCCCGTGCTCGATGAGGTCCTCGAACGCCTCGCCCCACGCCTGCCCGAAGTGGATGTTGTGGTGCCCCACCCCGCTGGGCAATTCGCCACGCACCCCCAGATGCCACACGAGCGCCGAGGGTGAGAACGCGCCGCGCCGCGCCGCCCGGGGCGCCTTCAACCCGGGCAGCAGACGCTCGTAGGCCACCGGCAGATCGGCGGTCACGACCACGGCGTCCGAGGCCACTGTCTGTCCGGACGCGAGTTCCACCCCGGACGCCGAGCCGTCCAGCCCGCGCTGAACCCGCCACACGGTGCAGTCGTAACGGATCTCACCGCCGGCGTCGGTGATTGCCGCCGCCATGCCGCGCGGCACCGCGTGCATGCCGCCCTCGGGGAACCGGACGCCCGCGATCACGTCCATGTACGCGATAACGGCGTACAGCGCCAGCGCCCTCTCGGGAGCCAGCCCCGCGTAGAGGGCCTGGAAACTGAAGGCCTTGTGGAGCCGCTCATCGCGAAACCAGCTCGCGATCTCGGGGCCCAGAGTGCCGAAGCCGCGCAACCCCCACAGCTTCAGCGCCGCCACCGGGTGGCGCAGCAGGTCGAGCGGAGTGTCAAAGTTCGCGTCGATGAAGTACGGCAATTCCACGTCGTGGAGAGCCTTGAGCCACACCACGAACCGGTCGAATGCCTCGGCATCCCGCTGCGAACACACGCGGGCGATCTCGGCGCGCATTGCGGCGTGGTCGTGGTGGATGGTCAGCCGCGAGCCGTCGGCGTAGTGCGTGTGGTACCCCGGATCGAGCAGTTTCAGCGTCACGTAGTCGGACGCCGTGCGCCCCACCGCCGCGAACGCCTCCTCCAGCAGATTCACCATCGTGAACACCACCGGGCCGGTGTCGAAGCGGAACCCGTCCTGGCTCCAGGTGCCATTGCGGCCTCCGGGGAACGACTCCCGCTCGATCACCGTCACCTCGTACCCGTCGCCCAGCAGATGCAGCGCCGTGGCCAGGCCCGACAGCCCCGCCCCGACCACCACGACGTGGCCGCTCACGACTCCCGCCACGCGATCGTCCGGGCGGCATCGGTGAGGCCGGCGATCCCGCCGGCGGTCAGCTCGCCGGACGCCAACGCCGCCACCGCGGCGGCGTAGGCCTCCGCGATCAGGCGCTCGACCTCGTCCGCGACGCCGCAGGCACGCAGCGCGGCCGCCAACGCGGCGGCGTCCTCCGCGGTGAAAGTGGGCGTCCCCAACCGGGACAGGCGGTCGGCGTCCGGACCCGTCAGTCGGCCCTCGGCGAGACACACCAGCACCGTCGCCTTCCCTTCGCGCAGGTCGTCCCCCGCGGGCTTGCCGGTCAACGCGGGATTGCCCCAGACGCCCAAGGCGTCGTCCCGCAGTGCGAAGGCCTCCCCGAGCCGGTCGCCGAAGCACTGCAGCGCCGCGACGTCGCCGGGGCGGGCCTCGGCTGCCAGCGCCCCGAACTCCAGCGGCCGTTCGATCGTGTAGCGCCCCGATTTCAACCGGGCCACGCGAGCCGCGTGGGCATGATCGCGGCGGCCCGCCGCCGCCCCGGTCAGGTCGGCGCGCTGGCCGGCGATCAGCTCGACGCACAGGTCGTACCACAGCGCGCGCAGCGGCGAGGGGAGGCCGTCGGCCAGTCGGTCGGCCACGGTGTGGGCGAGGTCGCCGAGCAGGATCGCCAGGTTGCGGCCGAAGGCCTCGGCGTCCCCGCGGGCGGACGCCGCCCGGTGCCATTGCGCCGCGCGGACGTGCGCCGACGGCAGTCCGCGACGGGAGTCGGAGTCGTCCATCACGTCGTCGTGCACCAGCGCGAACAGGTGCAGCGTCTCCAGCGCGGCGGCGATGCGGACCATCGTGGCGTGGGCCGGCGTCTCCGGACGCCCGCCCGCGGCCACGAACCCCCAGTAGGTCATCGCCACGCGGATCCGCTTGCCCTGGCCGACCAGCAGCTCGCCGAGCCAGCCGGTGAGGTCGTCGGGCAGGATGTCGACGCCGATGCCGTCGAGGTGACCGCCCCACGTGTGGGCCAGCGCGGCGAGCTCGGCGCGCAGCAGGGCGTCCACGGCCTCCACGGTGGCCGCCAGATCCGGATCGCCGTCGTTGTCCGGGCAGGCGCGGTTGCGGACCAGCGGCACGATCTGCGGCACCTGGAGCGCCGCCCACGGGCTGTACACCTGCGGCGTCGCGATGGCGGCGGCGGAGAACTTCTCCCAGTCGATCCACGCCCATTCGGCGACCTCGTCCGGGTCGGG
>JAKDIK010000375.1 GCA_030450535.1 Propionibacteriaceae bacterium | reverse complement strand
CCACCCTGCTTGGTCCGGGGTGGGCGCGGTGCGCGGCTGTCTGTTCTGGCCCCGTATTCGCTGAGAGGAATCCCGGCCTGCCAAGATTTCGACTCTCCGGACACGCCGGGCGGTTTATGCAGAGGGAGACTCCGATGTGCGGCCGAGTGGGAGACGAACACCGGGTGAGCCCGCGTCCTCGAGCGCCACACGGTGAGGTCCTAAAGCCACCGATCACCAGAGTGGATGGCGTGAGAGCCAGCCTGGCGGCACTCGCGCAAGCACAGAGCCGTCCCAAGGAGGCTCCAGAAGTGAACCGCCAGAATGGCCCCATGCCGTTGACGATCATGGCGTTCAACCTCAGATTCGCCTCGGACCAGCCGCCGAACTCCTGGCCGCAGCGGCGTCCGGTCGTGGCTGAAGTGATCAGGCAGGCCTCTCCCGATTTCATCGGCACCCAGGAGGGGTTGGCCGGCCAGCTCAGCGACATCGTCACCGACTGCCCGGACTACGTCGCCATCGGGACGGGCCGCGACCCGGACCAGAGCGGTGAGACGACCACGATCCTGTATCGACGCTCGCGCTTCGCCGCGCTCGAGTTCGGGCACTACTGGCTCTCCGACACCCCGGACGCCGCGGGCTCGCGCAGCTGGGGTAGCGCCTTCCCGCGGATGGCGACGTGGGTTCGCCTGCACGATCACGAAGCGGACGCCGACCTGCACCTGGTCAACACCCATCTCGATCACGAATCGGCCGAAGCGAGGCTCAAGGGGGCGGCTCTGATCTGCGACCGCCTCGCCGAGGTCGACCATGGACTCCCGGTCGTCGTCACCGGCGATTTCAATGCGGACGCCGGAGCCGACCCCACCTACGACGTGTTCCTGGCTGCGGGCTTCACCGATCTGCGCGAGGCCGCGGCGGAGCGGCTGGGACCCGACTACGGCTCGTTCCACGACTACGGGCCGCCGGTGCCCGGGGGTGCCCACATCGACTGGATCCTGGCGCGCGGACCGATCGTCGCAAGCTCCTTCCGGCTCATTAACACCGAGGTGGACGGCCAGCGTCCCAGCGATCACTTTCCGCTCGTGGCCAGCTTGGAGCTCACCGGCTGACAGCAGTCCGCAACCAAGATCCGTGGTCTCGGCCCGGACTCCGATTCAGATGACCCGCCCAGGAGCGTGGGAAACAGGTCACCTCACGCGGGGTCGTTGGCCTCAGTCGCCCGGACGCCGTCGGCTCGCGCCCGCTGGGCGGCCAGATTGGCCAGGGTGCGCGCGACCGGATCATCGAGTTGTGCCGGCGGCCGCTCGACCTCGAAACCGGCCTCGGGCGTCCAGGGCCGGTCGGGGAACATGCCGATGGGGCCGCCCGCGGCGTCGAGGTTGCCTTCAACGGTCATCATGTCCGCCCTTCCGCAGGAACCCTTTCCGCCATGGTGCCGCATCGTGGCCGTCGCCGACAGGGCACCGGTGGGGATCGATCGGCGCAATGAACGCGCTCACCGACGTGGGCGGCGTCCGAGACCCCGACCATTCGGCGTCGCGTTGAGCGGTGCTACCTCCGCCGCTCGCTCCACCCGAGTGGTTCGGGATCGAACGACGCGAGTTGCTCCTCACGCTCGGTGATCAGTTTGGCCGCGCGCAAACGTCCGAGCACCTCACGCCGGACGGCGCGGATCCGATGGGGGGAGTGCTCGACGGCCCCGGGCCCGGCGACCGCCCACCAGTGGTCAAGAGTTTCGAGCACCTCCAGGACGTCCCGTTGGTCGATGAGGTCGCCGGTCACCCGGGCGAGGCCCGCCTGGCGTCCGGACCGGTCGGCGCGCAGCGCGCGCTCGCCCAGCACGAGCGCGGCCAGGCCGGCCGCCGCGAGCAACGCCATTCCGGTGATGGCCGGCAGGACGCCGAAGACGCCGACTTCCTCCCACCGGAACCCGAACGTTGCCGCGGCGGCGAGCAGCCAGACGCCACCGAAGGCGAGGTGCATCCCCGCGGGAATGCGGGAGCCCCACAGCGATCCGTTGGCGCGGCGTGGTTCGAGCCACCACAACAGAGCCACCGCGACGACGGCGAGCACGCCGGCGGGCAGCAGCGCGTCCCTCACGCTGATGGCTCGCGTGGTCAGCAGCGCCGGCGCCACCGCGGCGGCGAGCAGGGCGAACCCGAGTGCGAGCCGGTGTCGGGTGGTCGAGGTGGGGAGGCGTGGGGCGTCCGGGTCGCGACGGCGGTTCGCTGCCCCGACGGCGACGGCGC
>JAKDIK010000374.1 GCA_030450535.1 Propionibacteriaceae bacterium | reverse complement strand
CGCGGCGGGCGGGGGAGTCGGCGCGCGCCCGCCAGGCCTTGCGTCGGACGGCCTCGTCGGCGAGGTACCAGCTCAGCGTCGAGATGCGCTCGGCGGCCGGGTCGAGCGTCCAGCGGCCCCGGGGGCCCCGAAAGTCGGGGATGCCCGACGCGGTGGAAAGGCCCGCCCCGGTGAGGGCCAGGACGCGGTGGGAGGCGGCCACCAGCGCTCGGGCCTCCTCGAGCTGCGGATCGGTCATCGTCGGCTCCTCCCCTGGGGTCCACGCTACCCACTCGCGGTCGCCCGAGGCGGGGGCTAGGCTCGACGCCATGTCCGACTCCTCCGATCGACGCCGCGCCGATGCGGCGCGCATGGCCGAGCTGGCGGCGTCCGCCCGCGCCGGTGAGTCGAGGGCGGCCCAGGTGATCGTGGACCGGTTCGTCGAAGAGGTGGCCGCGCGGGGCATCGCGCCGGTCCCGCTGCAGGCCACCCAGCTGGACGGCCGCCGGGTATCCACCGACAAGACCGGCTGGTATGTGAACAAGAAGCAGTCGCTCGGCATCGGCACCGACGGCAGTTGGTACGTGTTGACGGTGCCGACGTCGCTGCTGAGCCGGTTCACCGGGGTCAAGCTGCACCCGTCACCGCCCGAACTCGTGGTGGCGCGCGGCGGGCGCGACGGCGAGAGCGGCGATCTGCAGGACTTCCTCGACCGGGTGCTGCGGGGCGAGTAGGCACCCCGGCCACCGAAAAAAAGGGCACCGAGAGGCTGCGGCACCCCAACCAGCAGCCCCCCGGGCAGGTCACAGGCTAACTCTGCGGCATCGCCCAAGCAATTACCCTGCAACCCGGCCCAGCCACAGGCCCGTCCAGCGACAGCACGACCCGGGGCAACGATGAGATTTGCTGCGTTGGGGCTGGTCGGAGGGGGTTTCCGGACGGGCGGCCACCGGACAACATCGGCGACCGACCGCACAACACCCGCGCCAACACTGCTGCGAGAGCCTCGTCGCCATGACACGCGAGAACCTGCGGGCGACGCTGCGGCGCTGGGATGACGAGTGGGAGGGACTCGCACCTCCGGGGCGCGCCGTGCCGGCTGCATGGGTCCTCGCGTGTCGCTCCTTGCCAGAGGGCGCTTGGGTCGCGGAGGTTCCCGATCTCGTGCGCACGGACCCGGACGCCATCCTGCTGGGACTCCTCCGACTGCACCGCACCGGCGATCAGCTGGCGGGGTTCGCGGTCATGGCGGCGATGCTGTCGAAGGCGGTCCGGATGGCGCTCCGGGACGCCGAGGCGGACCTGGCCGACTACCTCGCAGCCCTGTGGGAACGCGTCGCCACCTACCCGGTCGACAGCCGCCCCCGGCGCGTAGCCGCGAACCTCGCCCTCGACACCCTGAAGACGGTGAAATCGGCTCTGGCGTGTCGCGACACGGCGGTGTGGCAGCCTGCCGGTGCCGATGATCCCGAGCCGGACGCTGCGGCGGTGCTGGACGCCGGACTGAGGCTCGGGCTGATCGATCCGGTGACGCGCCGGACGCTGGACTGCGTCTACGTGCAGGGGCGCAGCAGCCGGGCGGCCGCGTCCGAACTGGGGACGAGCAGCGACACCGTCCGCTGGCGTTGCAGCAAGGGCGTGAGAGCGCTGCGGACCCATGCCCTCGACCTGGCCGAGGAGTTGGCGGGGTGATGCGCTCAGCGCCCCGCGAGGCCGTTCTCGTAGGCGAACAGCACCAGGCCCACCCGATCACGGGCCTGGAGTTTGGTGAGCAGTCGTCCGATGTGGGTCTTCACCGTGCCCTCGGCCATGTAGAGCCGGCTCGCGATCTCGGCGTTGGTGGCACCCGCGGCGACCTCGCCGAGCACCTCGCGCTCGCGCTCGGTGAGAAGGGCGAGCCGCGGGTCGATCGCCAGGGGCTGGGCCGCCAGGGTGGGCACGACGTGGTCGAGCAGGCGCCGCGTCGTCGAGGGTGCCATCACGGCGTCCCCCGCCGCCACGTTGCGGATCGCGTTGAGCAGATCCGCCGGGCGGGCGTCCTTGAGCAGGAAGCCGCTCGCGCCAGCCTTGAGGGCGGCGAACGCGTATTCGTCGAGGTCGAAGGTCGTGAGCACGAGCACCCGCGTGGACAGCCCCGCCTCGGTGATGCGGCGCGTCGCCTCGACCCCGTCGAGGACGGGCATCCGGATGTCCATCAGCACCACGTCGGCGGGATTGCGGGCGAGGGCGGCCACCGTTTCGGCCCCGTCGGAGGCC
>JAKDIK010000143.1 GCA_030450535.1 Propionibacteriaceae bacterium | reverse complement strand
TGAAGATCACGCATCTGGGACACTCCGCCGTCCTCGTCGAGGTCGCCGACCGCCGGATCCTCTTCGACCCGGGCAACTTCTCCGACGCCTGGCACGGCCTCACCGGGCTGGACGCCATCCTCGTCACCCACGCTCACCCCGACCACATCGATCCCGAGCACGTGGGGGCGCTGTGCGAAGCCAACCCCGATGCGGCGATCCACGTCGGGCCGGGGGTCCTGGAGTCCGTCGAGCTGCCCGAGCGCGCCCGGGGCCTGGCGGCGGACGCCTTTGTCGAGCTGGGCGCCGTCCGCGTGGCCGCGGTGGGCGGGCTGCACGCGGTGATCCACCGCGACATTCCCCGGATCGGCAACGTCGGGCTCGTCGTGAGCGCCGAGGGCGAGCCCACGTTCTTCCACCCCGGCGACGCGCTGGACGCGATCCCTGCCGGGGTGGACGTCGTGGGCGTCCCCATGATGGGGCCGTGGGCGGCGATGAAGGAGCACATCGACTTCCTGCGCGACCTCAAGGCCCCCCACGGCTTCGGCATCCACAACGGCCTCATCAACGACCGCGGTTGGAACCTCGCGATCGGCCGCTACGACGAGATGACGCCGACCGACCTCAAGGATCTCCGCAGCGGCGACTCCTGGCAGGTCTGAGCCGTGCCGGCGCCCGACCCGTCACCGGCTGGGCCGCTGGCTCCCACGCCGGGTGTGACGCCCTTGCGCCCGGCGCGGTCGGCGTCCATGACGCCGGGCTGGTGGACGCCGCGACGCCGGATCAACCGGGAGGTCAGCGTCCCCGGCGGCTGGCAGCGGCTGAGCCGCGCCGGCACCATCGGCAATCTCGAGGTGGCCGCTGGACGCGCAGACGGCCCCTACGCCGGCGGGTTTCCCTTCCTCGACTCCGACGTGTACAAGTGGCTGGAGGCGGTGGGGTGGACGTTCGCCGATCCCGACCTGCCGGAGTCCGTGCGCACCGTCCTGGAGGCCCACGTCAACGAACTCGTCGACCTGCTCGCCGCGGCGCAGGAGCCGGACGGGTACCTGGACAGCTGGTTCCAGGTGAAGTTCCCCGGCGAGCGGTTCGCCCAGCTCGAGTGGGGCCACGAGCTGTACTGCGCCGGCCACCTCATCCAGGCTGCCATCGCCCACCACCGGTCGGTCGGGGACGACCGGCTCCTCGCGATCGCGCGCCGCTTCGCCGACCTCATCGTCGCCTCATTCGGGCCGGGCGAGGGGCGCAACGATCGGATCTGTGGCCACGCCGAGATCGAGACGGCGCTGGTGGAACTCTCGCGCACCACGGGCCAGGACGCCTACCTGCGCACCGCCGCCCGGTTCATCGACCGGCACGGCGCCGGGACGCTGGTCCCGGGCTCGCACGGGGCGAAGTACTTCCAGGATCACGAGCCGTTGCGGCAGGCCGACCAGGTGGCGGGGCACGCCGTCCGCCAGTTGTATCTGCTCTCCGGGGCCGCGGACGTCGCCGCCGAGACCGGCGACGTCGGCCTCCTCGATGCCTGCGCGCGGCTGTGGGCCGACATGGCGGGCACGAAGACCTACCTCACGGGCGGCGTCGGTGCCCACCACGCCGATGAGGCGTTCGGCGACCCCTACGAGCTGCCGCCGGAGCGCGCCTACAGCGAAACCTGCGCCGCCATCGCGTCCATCCTGCTCGGCTCGCGCCTGCTGCTGGCGACCGGCGAGGCGCGCTACGCCGACCTCGTGGAGCGGACGCTCTACAACGCGTTCCTCGCCGGCACGTCGACCGACGGCCAGAGCTACGCCTACGCCAACCCGCTGGCCGTCCGCGCCGGCCACCTCTCGGACGGCTCCGATCAGGATCCCAGCCGGCAGGAGTGGTTCGACTGCGCCTGCTGCCCGCCCAACGTGATGCGGCTGATCGCCTCACTGGAGCACTACGCGGTGGCCGGTGCGGACGATGCCGTGTACGTCCACCAGTACCTCGCCGGCCGCTGGGAGGTCGACGTGACCGGCGGCACGGTCGTGGTGGCGGTCGACACTCACTACCCGGCCGACGAGACGATTCTCATCCGGGTCGTGGAGACCCCTGAGACGCCCTGGACCCTCGCCCTGCGCGTCCCCGGCTGGGCCCGCGGCGCCCGAACCACGCTGACCGGCGTCACGACCCACGGCGTCACGGAGGACAGCGACGTTGCGCCCGGCTGGTGGCGCGCCGAGCGCCGCTGGCGGGCCGGCGACGAGGTCGTCCTGACCCTGCCCCTGCGCCCGCGGGTCACCGTGGCGGATCCGCGGGTGGACGCGGTGCGCGGCTGCATCGCCCTGGAGCGCGGGCCGCTCGTGTACTGCGTCGAGGGCGTCGATCAGCCCGGTGTCCGGCTGGACGACCTCGTCGTGGACGCCGAGGGTTGGGAGGAGCGCCCGCTCGCGTGGCTGCCCGGCGCCGTGGGGCTGAGAGGGACGGCCCGCGTCCCGGCGCGGCCCGTGGCCGGGTGGTGGCCCTACTCCGACGCCGGCGTCCCGGGCCCGACGGACGGCGAGCGCGTCGCCGTCGTCGCCGTGCCGTACTTCGCCTGGGGGAATCGAGAGCCGGGCGAGATGCGCGTCTGGCTCCGGAGCGGGGGCTGACCGAGCGCGGCGCCGCGAGCGGGAGTGGTAGGAAGGACCCATGACGCCCGTGACTCCCGAGGTCGTCGACTGGCTCACCCGGCTCGTCGCGATCGACACCACCAGCCGTGACTCGAACCTCCCGCTGATCGATCTGGTCGCCGACCACGCCCGCTCGCTGGGGCTGACGCCGCACGTGTTCCCCACCCCGGACGGCGCGAAGGCCAACCTGATTCTCACGGTGCCGGACGCCGACGGTGGCACCTGCGGCGGGGTCATGCTGAGCGGGCACACCGACGTCGTGCCGGTCGACGGACAGCCGTGGACGTCCGACCCGTTCACTCTCACCGAGCGTGACGGCCGCTACTACGGCCGCGGCACCGCCGACATGAAGGGCTTCGACGCCGTGGTGCTCGCCGCCCTGCCCGCCATGCTCGCCCAGCCGCTGCGGCAGCCGATCCACCTGGCGCTGTCCTACGACGAGGAGGTCGGCTGTCAGGGCGCCGGCCCGATGGTCGCCGCGCTCGCCGAGCTGGGGCTGGCGCCGGAGGTCACGTTCGTCGGGGAGCCGACGAGCATGCGGATGATCTGCGCCCACAAGTCGATCAACGTCATCCGGATCGCCGTGCGCGGACTGGCCGCCCACAGTTCCCTGACGAACCAGGGTGTCAACGCCATCGAGTACGCGGCGTCGCTGGTGCGCTGGTGGCGCGTGCGCTGCGACCGCTGGCGCGATGAGGGGCCCTATGACGACGGGTATCCCATCGCCCACACCACGGGCGCGGTGACGATGATCTCGGGCGGGAACGGCGTCAACATCATCCCGGCCGAGGCGGACGTCACCCTGGAGTTCCGCGCCGTCGCCGAGGTGGACGACGCCGAGGTCATCGCGGAGTTGCGCGCCGCGTGCGCCGAGGTCGAAGAGGCGATGCGAGCCGAGGACGCGTCGGCGTCCGTCACCGTGACCGTCGAGACCTCGACCGTCGGGCTGGAGAGCCCGCCCGACGCGCCGGCGGTCCGGCTGGGGGAGGCGTTGGGGCTGGAGGCGCTGCCGGACAAGGTGACCTACGGCACCGAGGCGGGTGTCTACAGCGACGCGGGCATCTCGGCCGTGGTGTGCGGGCCCGGCGACATCGCCCAGGCCCACAAGCCCGACGAGTTCATCGAGGCGTCCCAACTGGCGGCCTGCGAGGCGTTCATCGGACGCCTCATCACCCACCTGCGCGCCTGAGTGCTGCTCGCCACGCCGCCGGGCCGGCGCGGCCCGCGCGTCAGACCACGTAGATCGTGATCATCGACCCCTTCGGGACGGCCGCGCCCTCGGCGGGGTCGATGCGCAGCACCAGACCGAGCTGGCCGTTGACGAGCCGGTTGTACTGCGTGCGGAACCCGAGCCCCTGCAGTTGGTTGGCGACGGACTCGGCGCCCTTGCCGCGCAGACCCGACGGAATGGTCACCAGCACCGGACCCTTCGACACGACCAGGGACAGCGCCCCGCCGCGGTGGGTCTCCCCCGAGGCGGGCTCCTGCCGGATCACGACGCCCTTGGCGACGCTGTCGCTGTTCTCCTCGGTGGCGTTCAGCGTGATGGCGTTCTCCTCTGCCCACGCCTGCGCACCTTCGAACGACTCCCCGGTGAAATCGGTGATCTCGACGGGCGCCGGTCCCTGCGAGACGGTCAGGGCCACCTCGGTGTCGCGGCGCACGGACGTCCCGGCCGCGATGCCCTGGCTCAACACCTGGCCGACCGGGGCGGTGTCGTCGTAGGCGTCGGTGAGGGTGGCGTCGAGGTTCAGCTCGGCGAGGGCGGCCGTCGCCTGCTGGCTCGGTCGGCCGACGAGCTCGGGGACGGCATACCGCTCGGGCCCGCGCGAGACGTACGCGGTGAGGACGCCGTCGCGCAGCACCCGCTGCCCCTCGGCCGGATCGGTGCCGATGACCTGGCCGGCCGGCACGGTCTCGCTGTATTCCTGCTCGAACACGACCCCGAGTTCCTGGCTCTGCGCCGCGGCCTGGGCGGCCACCTGAGTGAGGCTCGCCAGCGGGGGCGCGGTCGTCCAGCGGCCCTCCAGCAGGTACCAACCACCCCAGCCGCCGCCGGCCAGCACGATGAGAGCCAGCAGGAGCGCCACGAGACGGCCCCACCGGACGCCGCGGCGCCGGGCCGGGCTCGGGTCGTCCGGGGAGAGCGTGGGCAGCGAACGCGTGATGGGGGATTGTGGCGAATAGGGCACCGGGCCGGTGCTGTAGAACGGCGCGCCGTCTGCGGAGAAATCGAAGCTTGGCGACACCGGCGTGACCGGCGTGAAGCGGCGCTCGGCGGCCGTGATGCCGCGTTCCACGGCGGGGACGGGCGTGGTGGCCTCCTCGGCCAGCGTCGTCTCGCGCATGCGGGCGACCAGATCCGGGTCGTCGGTGACGCCGCGGGCCAGCGCCGCCCGGGCCTGCCGCAGGTGGGCGAGCAGGACGCCGGCGTCCAACGGCCGATTGGGACGGTCGCGGTTGGCGGCCGTCGTGACCAGGGCGTCCACGTAGCCGGTGATGGGCTCGCGGGCGTCGCGCCATGTCGTGGAGAGTTCCATCGACGGGGCGGTGATCTGGTTGTGCACGTGGCTGTAGGCGACCTGGATCGGCTCGTCGCCGGTGTGCGGCTTGCGACCGGTGAGCATCTCGTACATGACGATGCCGAGGCTGTAGACGTCGGACCTGGCGTCCGCGCGCCCCTTCGTGACGAGTTCGGGAGCGATGTAGCTGACCGTGCCGATGACCAGCCCTGTGGTGGCCGCGTGCGACTGCGCCGTGATCGCCCGCGCCAGGCCGAAGTCGGCGACCTTGACCTCGCCGCGGTCGGAGATCAGGACGTTCTCGGGCTTCACGTCGCGGTGGATGATGCCGGCCGCGTGCGCCGCCGCCAGCGCCGAGCAGACCGGCTCGAGCAGGTCGAGGACGCGGCCGGGCTCCATCGGCGCCTCGCGCGTGATGAGGTTGCGGAGTGTGCAGCCCTGGACGTACTCCATGACGATGTAGGGGCGGCCGTCGTCGGAGCCCTGGTCGAAGACGCTGACCACGTTCGGGTGCGAGAGATGGGCGGCCGCGCGGGCCTCGGCGTCGAATCGGCGGGCGAAGTCATCGGCGTCGCCCAGGCCGTCGTTCATGATCTTGATCGCCACCGTGCGCGACAGGCGCAGGTCGTTGGCGAGGTAGACGGTGGCCATGCCGCCGCGCGCAAGCTTGCCGACGACCTCGTAGCGGTCGTCGAGCACGTGGCCGATGAGGCCATCGCGGTTGCGCTCACTCGTCAACACAGGTCTCCAGGGCACGGATCGGGGAAGGAAGAGGCGTGCCCGCCTGGTCGCGAGTGTAGGCGGACGCCCCGGAGCGGGTGGTTGCGACCCGCCGGTGATGTGCGATGCTGGCGCTGTGACGGTACTCATGGGAATCGCGACCAGACTGAAGCTCGCGCGCCTGTTGTGGATCGCGCCCGACACCGGTGTGGTGGGTGATCTGGCGCGGCCGGTGTTCGCGGGCGGCGCCGACATCATCGCGCTCGCCGACGACCCCTCGCACCCCATCGCCGACGACACCGCCGAGGAGGCCCTCGCCGGCATCCTCGAGGCCGCCCGCGTCACCCAGGGCCTCTCGGGCTACTTCGGACGCACCGTCTCGGCGGCCAAGCTCTCACCCGACGTGGTGGTGCTGGTCGACCCCGAGGCCAACACCGCCCGGGCGCGGCAACTGTTGGGGGAGTGGTCGGTGATCGGACGCGAGTGCCACGATCGCGCCGAGGTGGACGCCGCCCTCGCCGACCCGTGTGTGGACTTCCTGCTGGTGGGCCCCGGCCTGGAGCTGGTGCGCTACGCGGCCTCGGTGGCGCCCGCGCACGATCCGGACGCCAAGCCCTGGTTCGCGGTGCGGGGAATCAGCGCGCGCTCGATCGACGCCGTGGTGCGCGCCGGTGCCATGCGCGTCGCGGTGGGGCACGCGATCACCCACGCCGAGGATCCGGGCGAGGTGGCCGCCCAGCTGAAGGACGCCCTGCGCGTGGCCTGGAACGCCGACGACCGCATGGAGGCGGTCACGATGTCGGCGTTCGGGACGTCGCCGAAGCTCACCTTCCCGCCCGCGGGCACGATTCCGGACACCGAGATCGAGCTGTAGAGCCTCGCTCCCGGGCGGCCCACGGCCGAGCTGGGTGCCTCAGTAGGACCGCCGCACCGCCCGATGGGCCAGGGCGGCCAGACCCTCGCGGCCGGAATCGGTGAGGTCGGACGCCTCGAGCACGGCCAGGGCGGCGCTGAACTCGCGGTCGATCTCGGCCTCGACGGCGTCCTGGGCGCCGGAGCGGGCGATGATGTCCCGCGCGTGCTGGGCGCCGGCGTCCGACAGCCGCG
>JAKDIK010000142.1 GCA_030450535.1 Propionibacteriaceae bacterium | reverse complement strand
AGACGCTGCTCGGCTACCCCGAGGAGTCAGCGGGACGCCGCATGTCGCCCGAAGTGGCGTGGATCCCCGAATCGTTCAGCGTCGGCGCCGCCCTGGCCCGGCTGCGCGAAACGGGCGCCGGCGCCGAGACGATCTACATGGTGCCCGTGGTCGGTCCAGGACGCCTGCTGCGCGGCGTGGTCTCGCTCCGCGGCCTGCTCGTCGCCTCCGATGACGCCCCGGTTGCCGAGCTCATGTCGCGTCCGGTGTTCGTGCGCGCCGAGGAGGACCGGGAGCTCGCGGCCCGTCGGATCCGCGACCACGGCATGATCGGCCTGCCCGTCGTCGACAACGAGGAGCGCCTCGTCGGCGTCATCACGGTCGACGACGCCATGCGCATCCTCGCCGAGGAGGAGGACGAGGACGCGGCTCGCGCCGGCGGCACCGATCCGCTGCGGCGTCCGTACCTCGCCACCTCGATCCCCCGGCTCGTGCGCTCGCGCGTGGTCTGGCTGCTCATCCTGATCGGCGCCGCCACTCTGACCGTCAACGTGCTCGACCTGTTCGAGGACGCGCTCGCCCAGGTCGTCACCCTCGCGCTGTTCATCCCGCTCCTCATCGGCACCGGCGGCAACGCCGGCGCCCAGACCGTGTCGACGGTCATCCGGGCGCTGTCGACCGGCGACGTCGACGTCCGCGACGTCCCTCGGGTGGTCGGCCGGGAGTTCCTCACCGGGCTGGCGCTCGGAGGCGTCCTCGGTGGAGGGGCCGGGCTGCTGGCCGGCGTGGTGTTCGGATCGTCGATCGGCCTGGTGCTCGGCCTGTCGCTCGTGGCCGTGTGCGCGCTGGCCACCACCGTGGGGGCGCTCGTGCCGCTGGCTTCCAGCCGCATCGGTGTCGACCCGGCCGTCGTCAGCGCGCCCTTCATCACGACCATCGTGGATGCCACGGGGCTCATCGTGTACTTCCTCATCGCGCGGGCAGTGCTCGGCATCTGAACGTCGTACGGTGGGTTGACATGAGCACCCGGACCGAAACCGACAGCATGGGCACCATTGAGGTGCCCTCCGACGCCTACTGGGGCGCCCAGACGCAGCGCTCCATCCAGAATTTCGACATCGGCCGCGACACCTTCGTATGGGGACGCCCCATGGTGCGCGCGCTCGGCGTCCTCAAGAAGGCCGCCGCGCAGGCCAACGGCGAGCTGGGCGAACTTCCCGCCGACGTCGCCGATCTCATCGTCCGCGCCGCCGACGAGGTCATCGCAGGCAGCCTCGACGATCAGTTCCCGCTCGTCGTCTTCCAGACCGGCTCGGGCACGCAGTCGAACATGAACTCCAACGAGGTCATCTCCAACAAGGCCATCGAGCTGGCCGGCGGCGAGCGCGGCTCCAAGAAGCCCGTCCACCCCAACGACCACGTCAACCGCGGACAGTCGTCCAACGACACCTTCCCCACCGCCATGCACATCGCGGTGGTGTGCGACCTCAACGAGCGCCTGTACGCCCCCGTCGAGCGGCTGCGGGACGTGCTGGCCGCCAAGGCCGACGAATTCTCCGACATCGTCATGGTCGGCCGCACCCACCTGCAGGACGCCACCCCTGTGACGCTCGGCCAGGTCATCGGCGGCTGGGTTGCGCAGCTCGACTTCGCCCTCGACGGCATCCGCCACGCGGACGGCCGGGCGCGCGAGTTGGCCATCGGCGGGACGGCCGTGGGCACCGGCCTCAACGCCCACCCCGACTTCGGTCGCCTCACCGCCAAGAAGATCTCGGCGGAGACGGGCCTGGAGTTCGCCCAGGCGCCGAACCTGTTCGCCGCCCTGTCCGCCCACGACTCGCTCATCGAGGTCAGCTCCTCGCTGCGCGTACTCGCCGCGGCCATGATGAAGATCGCCAACGACGTCCGCTGGTACGCCTCGGGTCCCCGCAACGGCATCGGTGAACTCCACATCCCCGAGAACGAGCCGGGCAGCTCGATCATGCCGGGCAAGGTGAACCCCACCCAGTCCGAGGCCGTGACGATGGTCGTGGCGCGCGTGTTCGGCAACGACGCCACGGTCGGCTTCGCCGGCACGCAGGGCAACTTCCAGCTCAACGTGTTCAAGCCGGTCATGGCGCACGCGGTGCTGGAGTCGATCCGGCTGCTGGCGGACGCCTCGGCGTCCTTCACCGATCACTGCGCCGTCGGCATCGAGCCGAACCGGGAGAAGATCCAGGCCAACCTCGACTCCAACCTCATGCTGGTCACGGCGCTCAACCGCCACATCGGTTACGACGCGGCGGCGGCCATCGCGAAGGACGCCAACAAGACCGGCTCGAGGCTCCGCGAGGCGGCGCTCCGCTCCGGCAAGCTGACCGATGAGGAGTTCGACGCCTGGGTCGTCCCGATGGACATGACCCACCCGTCCGCCGGCTGACCTCGGATCCGCCCGCCGAGCCGCCGCCCGGGGCTGCTCGATCCGGCCGCGGCACCCGCCTGGCGCTAGGGTCGCAGGCATGAACGTCGCGATCACCGCAGCCCATGTCGTCCCCGTCGTCGGGGATCCGTTCGACGGCACCGTCGTCCTCACCGACGGTCGGATCGCCGCCCTCGGCGAGAAGGTCAAGGTGCCGAAGGGGCACGAGATCGTGGACGCCGAGGGCGCCTGGGTGCTTCCCGGCTTCATCGACGCGCACGTGCACCTGGGCGTCCACGAGGAGGGCGAGGGCTGGGCCGGCCAGGACACCAACGAGATGACCAACCCGGTGATGGCCGCCGCGCGCGCCCTCGACGCCATCAACCCGATGGACAAGGGCTTCGATGATGCGTTGGCCGGAGGCGTCACGACGGTGAACGTGAACCCCGGCTCGGGCAACCCGATCGGCGGGCTGACGGTGGCCATCAAGACGTGGGGCCGGGTGGTCGACGAGATGGTGCTGCGCTCGCCGTCCGGCCTGAAAGCCGCCCTCGGCGAGAACCCCAAACGGGTGTACGGCGAGCAGAAGAAGACGCCGTCCACGCGGCTGGGCACGGCGCTGACCATCCGGCAGGCGTTCACCGAGGCCCGCAACCACGGCGCGAAGCGGGACGCGGAGCCCGACCTCGTGCACGACGCGCTGCTGCTGGTGTTGAACCGGGAGATCCCGTGGCGGCAGCACTGCCACCGCGCCGATGACATCGCGACCGCCCTGCGGATGGCCGAGGAGTTCGGCTACGAGCTGGTTCTCGACCACGGCACCGAGAGCTGGAAGATCGCCGACCTCGTGGCGTCCCGCGGTGTCCCGGTGCTGTACGGGCCGCTCATCGTGTCGCGGTCGAAGGTCGAGGTGCGCGACCGCATTCCGGCCGCGCCCGGCATCCTCACCCGCGCCGGCGTCGACGTGTCGATCATCACCGACCACCCGGTCGTCCCCATCGAATTCCTGATCACGCAGGCAGCGCTGGCCGTCCGCGAGGGGATGACCCCCGCCGACGCGTTGCGCGCCATCACCGTCAACCCGGCCACCGTCATGGGGGTCGCCGAACGGGTCGGTTCGCTGGAACAGGGCAAGGACGCCGATGTGGTGCTGTGGTCGGGCGACCCGCTGGATATCCGCAACCGCGTCCTGCGCACCTGGGTCTCAGGACGTGAGGTGTACGCCTTCGATGTCGAGACGATGACATCGCGCTGGGCCGCCCGCTACTGACGTCCCCACCCATCGGTGGCATGATCTCTGCTCACCGGGGTTTTCACCAGGAGGTTCCATGCACCCGTCCCGTCGGATCGCCGCAGCGCTGGCGTCCGTCCTCGCCCTGCTTCTTTGTCAGGCGGCCGTGCCGTCGGCCGCCACGGCCGCGACCGGCCCATACCTCGACATGATCGCGTTCGAGGACAGGGACATCACGACGATCGAGGTGGGCAACGCCGGCGATGCGCCGCTCACAGCCTGCGCCGTGACCGTCATCAACTCCTGGGACGTCAGGGTCGCCACCGTCGCGACCCGCAGGTCGTTCGCGCCCGGGGAGTACCGCCGGTTCCACGTCAGGGCGCTGCCGCGGGGCTACTACATGGCCCTTGGTGAGTGCGCCGAGGACCGCTACGGGGTGGCCTTCACGACCCGGACGCCGGAGTTCGTGGACGTGCCCCCGACCGCGCAGTTCCACTCCCAGATCATGTGGATGGCTTCCGAGGGCATCTCGACCGGCTGGCCGGATGGCACGTTCCGCCCGCTGGAGAGCATCAACCGCGACGCGATGGCCGTCTTCCTGTATCGGATGGCCGGCGAGCCGGCCGTGACGCCGCCAGCCGTCTCGCCGTTCAGCGACGTCCCGACGCACTCGCCGTTCTACACCGAAATCTACTGGCTGGCGTCCACCGGCATCACGCGCGGTTACGCCGACGGCACGTATCGGCCGCTCCAGCCGGTGACCCGCGACGCCATGGCGGCCTTCCTCTTCCGCTTCTTCTACGACTACCTCTTCCCGGGCCGCTTCGTGACCTACCCCGAACCCACGACGCCGCCGTTCGCCGACGTGGCCGGCAGTCCGTTCGTCCGGGAGATGGCATGGATGAAGGAGTACGGCATCACCACCGGGTACCCCGACGGCACGTATCGGCCGCTCCAGCCGGTGACCCGCGAGGCCATGGCGGCGTTCCTCTTCCGCGAACACCTGCTCCGCCTCGCCAACACCGCGGAGGCCGGCGCTCGCTCCCTGCCCATCGTGCCGGCCGATGTCGCCCACGGCATGCTCGCCGACGCCGACGCACGGCGTGCTACCCGGCGGTGACCAACCCCTGAAAGACCACTGGACAGCCCTCCTGACAAGTGTGGTAACTTCCGGTTACCACCTTCAGGAGGGTTGGCCTTGATCGAGTTCCAGGGCGTCACCAAGCAGTACCCGGACGGCACCGTCGCGGTCGACGACTTCTCCGGGCAGTTCCCCCCGCACCAAACGACCGTGCTGCTGGGGTCGTCGGGCTGCGGCAAGACGACGATCCTGCGCATGATCAACCGCATGGTCGAAACCTCGGCCGGCACCATCACGATCGACGGCGAGGACATTGCGGGGCGTGACGTGGTGGCCCTGCGTCGGAGCATCGGCTACGTCATGCAGAACGCCGGGCTGCTGCCCCATCGCCGCGTCGTCGACAACATCGCCACCGTGCCGCTGCTCAACGGCACGCCGAAGGCGGAGGCCCACGCCCGGGCCGAGGAGCTCATGGATCTCGTCGGCCTCGACCGGTCGATGGCGCGGCGGTACCCGAACCAGTTGTCGGGCGGCCAGCAGCAGCGCGTGGGCGTGGCCCGCGGGCTTGCGTCCGACCCGAACATCCTGCTCATGGACGAGCCCTTCGGCGCGGTCGACCCGCTCGTGCGGCGCGACCTGCAGGCCGAGCTGCTGCGCATCCAGTCGACGCTGGGCAAGACGATCGTGTTCGTCACCCACGACGTGGAGGAGGCCTTCACCCTCGGCGACCAGATCATCGTCCTGGCGACCGGCGGCAAGGTCGCCCAGCGCGGCACCTCGGAGGAGATCCTGAGCGAGCCCGCGAACGATTTCGTCGCCGGCTTCGTCGGGCTCAGCCAGGGCGAGCGGACCCTGCACCGCTCGCCTGACAGCGACGTCCTGCTGGACGCCCACGGCCGCGCGGTCGGCGTCCTCGCGCCGGGGGCCGCCTCATGAGGTGGATCGCCGACAACCTCGATGTCATCGGCGGCCACCTGGCCAACCATCTGCTCCTCGCGCTGCCGCCCATCGTGGCGAGCTTCCTGTTGGCGATCCCGATCGGCGCTCTGGCGACGCGGATCGGGTGGCTGCGCGCCCCGCTGCTGTCGGCCGCGGGCCTGCTGTACGCGATCCCCTCGCTACCGCTGTTCGTGGTGCTGCCACTCGTCATCGGCACGGGCGTCCGGGATTCGATCAACATCGTCGTCGCGCTCACCCTCTACGGACTCGCCCTGATGGTGCCGGCGACCGCGGACGCCCTGCGCCAGGTGGATCCGCGCGTGATCGACGCGGCGGACGCCCTGGGCTACGGCCGACTGCGGCGATTTCTCGCCATCGAGTTGCCCGTGGCCGGGCCCACGCTGCTGGCAGGGCTCCGCGTGGTCGCGGTGAGCACGGTCTCGCTCGTCACCGTCGGAGCCGTGCTCGGCGTGCCCAGCCTGGGGATGCTCTTCACCGACGGGTTCGCCCGGGGCATCATGCCAGCCATCGGAACCGGCATCGTGCTCACCATCGCCCTCGCGCTGCTCCTCGACGGGCTGCTGGTGCTGCTCGGCCGGCTGATCCTGCCGTGGACGCGCCGCGCGCCCCGGGTCGGGGTGGCGACCCCGGACGTGGTGGCCCCCGCACCCGAGGGGGAGGGATCCCGCGCATGAGGTACCTCATCGAGGCGTTCGCGTGGATCGCCGACCCGGCCAACCAGGGTGGCCCCAACGGCATCTGGGCGCGCATGGGCGAGCACCTGACCTACTCGGCCGTCGGCGTCCTGCTCGCCTGCGCCATCGCGGTGCCCGTCGGGCTGTGGGTGGGACACACCGGTCGCGGCCGGGGGCTGGCCGTGGGCCTCTCGGGCGCGGCCCGCGCACTGCCCACCCTCGGGCTCGTCACGCTGCTGGGCCTGCTGCTGGGCATCGGGCTCGTCGGTCCGATGATCGCCTTCGTCGCGCTCGCGTTGCCCTCGATCCTGGCCGGCGCGTACGCCGGCGTGGAGTCGGCCGACCGCGTGGCCGTGGACGGCGCCCGCGCCTGCGGCATGACCGAATGGCAGGTGCTCACCCGCGTCGAGTTGCCGCTCGGCCTGCCGCTCCTGCTGGGTGGCGTCCGCTCGGCGTTCCTGCAGGTGGTCGCCACCGCCACCCTCGCCGCCTACGTGGGCGCCGGCGGTCTTGGCCGCTACCTGTTCCTCGGCCTGCGCACGCAGAACTATCCCCAGATGCTCGCGGCGTCCCTGCTGGTCGTCGCCCTGGCGCTCGTGGCCGACCTCGCGTTCGCCACGCTCCAGAAGCTCGCCACCCCGGCGGGCCTCCG
>JAKDIK010000373.1 GCA_030450535.1 Propionibacteriaceae bacterium | reverse complement strand
CTTCACCGATGTGACCGCGCTGGCGGCGTTCGTCTCCACGTGGGCGCTGCGCGATGGCTGCCAACTGCACGGCGTCGAGTGGGAGCTCACCGACGCCACCCGAGACCGGCTGGACTCCGAGGCGCTCACCTCCGCCGTCGAGGACGCCCGCCGGCGCGCCGCGATCATCGCCCGGGCGGCGGGCGCGGCCGAGGTCGTCCCGGTCGGCTTCCGCGATCCGAACGTCGCAGCCCACCCCCAGCCCCTCGCGGAACGTGCGATGTTCGCCCTCTCCGCCGATCTGTCGGGAGGCCCCAGCCCTCTCCTGGCCGAGGACATCGTCGGGCAGGTCACCATCGAAGCCACCTACGAGACCGGTACGGTGGCGCCATGACCCGCGGCCACTTGACCCGAGCCATCGCCGACGGACCAGTGATTCTGGACGGCGGCCTCGCCACCTTGCTGCAGGCCCGCGGCCACGACCTGAGTTCGTCGCTGTGGTCCGCGCGGCTGCTGATGGACGACCCGGACGCCATCGTGGCCGCCCACGCGGAGTACTTCGCGGCCGGCGCCCAGGTGGCCACATCGGCGTCCTATCAGGCGTCGTATGAGGGGTTCGCCGCCCTCGGCCTGGATCGCACCGAATCCGCCCACCTGATCCGCCGGTCGGTGAAGCTGGCTCGCAGCGCCCGCGACGATTCCGAACGGGGCGGCTGGGTGGCGGCCTCCGTGGGGCCGTACGGCGCGATCCTCGCCGACGGCTCGGAGTACCGCGGCGACTACGGGCTGACCGTCACGGAGCTGCGCGACTTCCACCGCCCGCGCCTGACGGTGCTCGCCGAGTCCGAGCCGGACATCCTCGCGTTGGAGACCATGGGTTGCCTGGCCGAGGTCGAGGCCATCCTGGCCGAGACCGAGCAACTGGGCCTGCCCGCCTGGCTGGCGGTCACCGTGGCCCGGGGCCGACTGCGCTCAGGCGAGCCCGTCGCCGAGGCGTTCGCGATGGCGGCCGACGCCCCCCATGTGGTCGCGGTCGGCCTGAACTGCTCGGCGCCCGAGGAGGTACTGGGGGTCGTCCAGCAGGCCGCGTCCGTCCGGCCCGCCGTCGCCTACCCCAACTCCGGCCAGAGCTGGGACGCCGAGGCGCGCGCGTGGGTCGGCACCTCGACCTTCGACCCCGGAATGGTCCGTGCGTGGGTGGACGCCGGCGCCCGCCTCGTCGGGGGGTGCTGTCGGGTCGGTCCTGACGAGATCCGCGCGCTCGCCGGCGCCGTGAAAAGGCCCACGGAGTCCTACGACATCTGAGCGGCCTGAGTCAGCGCGCCTGAGGCAGCCGGACGCGCCCGACCGGGGCCGGGGCGGACGGCGGCGGCACCATCGGACCGATGTCGCCGTCGGGGGCGGAGTCGAGATCGACGATCACCGGCGCGTGGTCGCTCGGCCCCTTGCCCTTGCGGGCCTCCCGGTCCACCCAGGTGGCCGCGACCCGTCCTGCCACGGGGGTGGAGGCGAGCACCAGGTCGATGCGCATGCCAAGGTTCTTGTGGAACATCCCGGCCCGGTAGTCCCAGTACGAGAAGACCCGCTCGTCGGGCCAGCGCGCGCGCATGACGTCGACGAGGCCGAGATCGCACAGTCTCGCCAGGGCATCGCGCTCCGGCGGCGTGACGTGGGTCTGCCCGACGTACGCGGCAGGGTCGAACACGTCGGCGTCCGCCGGAGCGATGTTGAGGTCGCCACACAGCGCGACCTCGGCCGGACCGGTCGCCACGGCGTCGGCCAGCGCGGCGAGCCAGGCGAGCTTGTAGCGGTAGTGATCCGAGTCGGGCTCGCGGCCGTTGGGCACGTAAAGGCTGTGCACGCGGATGCCGCCGCACGTCGCGCTCAGAGCCCGCGCCTCGGTGGTGGTGAAATCCGGCTGACCCGCGAAGCCACGCTCGACGTCGTCCAGCCCCACCCGGGACAGCAGCGCGACGCCGTTCCACTGGCCCTGCCCGTGGCTGGCGAACGCGTAGCCGAGGTCGCCGAGCGGGCCGGCGAACAGTTCGGCGAAGGCGGCCTCGGTGAGTTTGGTCTCCTGGAGGCAGACGACGTCGGGGCGTCGCTGCTCCAGCCACGGCAGGAGCCGGGGAGCGCGCTGCTTGGCGGAATTCACGTTCCAGGTGGCGATCCTCACCCCCGCGAGGCTAGCCCACGCGGGGGTGACTAGGGTGGCCGCGTGAGCGTCGTGACCGACCCGGAGTTGCCCGATCCTGCCCCGTC
>JAKDIK010000372.1 GCA_030450535.1 Propionibacteriaceae bacterium | reverse complement strand
GTTGCGCCGCCAGCTGCCGAGCATGAAGGCCTGGGTGGACTGCGTCGCCCCCCTTGCGGGCGAGGACCACCTGTGGACCGATGACTTCCAGCTCGGCGACTGGCTGGACCCGGACGCCCCGCCGGACGCCCCCGGCGCGGCCAAGGTCGACAAGGACGTCGTGGCCACGGCCTGCTTCGTCCGCAGTGCGGACCTGACGGCGGCCGCGTGCAGCGTAGTCGGCGACGAGGCCGGTAGGACTCATTACGAGGAGCTTGCCGCCGCGAGTCGGGCGGCGTTCCGCGACCGCTGGGTCACCCCGGACGGCCTGGTCATCAGCGACGCCCCGACGGCCTACGCGATGGCGATCTGCTGGGATCTGCTGGCCGACGACCAGGTCGCCTTTGCTGGGGCGCGGCTGGCCGACCTGGTCCGGCTGGCGAGCTTCCGCATCAGCACGGGATTCGTCGGGACGCCACTCATCTGCGACGCCCTTCACACCACCGGGCACACCGATGTGGCCTACCGGCTGCTGCTGGAGCAGGGCTGCCCGAGCTGGCTCTACCCGGTCACCATGGGCGCCACGACCATCTGGGAACGGTGGGATTCGATGCTGCCCGACGGCAGCATCAACCCCGGTGAGATGACGTCGTTCAACCACTATGCCCTCGGCGCGGTGGCGGCGTTCCTGCACGAGGTGGTGGCGGGTCTGAGCTACGACCCGGTCGCGCGCACGGTGACGGTCGCGCCCGCGCCGACGCACCTGCTCGAGCACGCGTCCTCCACGCGGCGCACGCCGTACGGCGAGGCATCCGGCGGCTGGCGCCGCTCCGGCGACACGCTCGTGGTCGAGGCGAGCGTGCCCACGGGCCTGACCGGCATCGTGGTGACCCCGGACGGCGAGCGCCACGAGGTCGCCTCCGGCACGCACCGCTTCGAGGTGCCTGCATCCGCGGGGCCCGGCGTCCCGCGGACGATCCGCGAGTACCTGACCTCGGACGCCTGGCCGGCGGTGAGCGCGCAACTGCTGGAGATTCTTCCCCGGGGCGACGCGAAAGAGCTGGCCTCGGGCCTGGCGCCCGCCCTGGACGCGCCGGTGAAGATGCTCGGCATGGCGCTCACCATGGGCGGCATGTTCGGCCCGACCGACGAGGTTCAGGCGCTCGTGGACGCCTCGCTGGCCGACCTCAGGTCGTGACGGGGGAGCGCAGCACTCGGCACGTCCAGCGGTCGGCCGAGCAGCGCCTCGAAGGCGATCTGAAGCTGGTCGGCGATGGAGATGGGTGTCGGGCTCAGGGGGGCGATGAGCTGCAGGCCGTCCCACAGCGCCATGATGTTCGTCGCAATCTCCTCGGCGCTGGCATCGCTGGTCAGCGAGCCGTCGTCGAGCGCCCGCTGGACGGGTGCGCTCAGCATGGTGATGAAATTCAGCGTCCGTCGCTCGAAGTAGGCGTGTGCGGGATGGTGCGGGTCGGCCGCCTCGGCCGACACCCGCGTGAACGTGTGAACGAGGCCGGGCTGGCCGTCGTTGTCGCGTGCGCCGGCCACCATGTCCGCGAGCACCGTGGTGAGTTCGGAGGAGACCAGATCCTGGGGGAACTGGGCGTCCCGCTTCGCCAGCGTGGCCGTCAGCAACTCGACCTTGCGGGGAAAGTGGTGGAGCAGGGTCGCGTGGGTGACCCCGCAGAGCCGGGCGATCTCGCGCAGCGACGCGTTGGCGTAGCCATTCTCGCTGAAGACGCGGTACGCGGCATCCACGATCGATTCCTTGGTCGCGCGGGTGACAGCCCCGCCGCCCCGAGGGCGTCCGGGTCCACGCGCCGGGGCGAGGTCATCGGGGGTAGTCGATTGCGAGCTCACGCACGGACCTTACCGGCGGACGCGCCGCCCTCACCAACCACGAAGAGGAGAACTACATGACCACCAGCACCTTTCCCGAGGGCTTTCTCTGGGGCGCCGCCACCGCCGGCCACCAGGTGGAGGGCCAGAACACCCACAGCGATGTCTGGCTGCTCGAGCACGTCGAGGGGTCGCTGTTCGCCGAGCCGTCCGGGGACGCCTGCGACAGCTATCACCGGTGGGCGGACGACCTCGACCTCGTGGCCGGGCTGGGTCTCAACGCCTACCGCTTCTCCCTCGAATGGGCCCGCATCGAACCCGAACCCGGGGAGTTCTCGGTCGCCGCGCTCGATCACTACCGGCGAGTGCTGGAGGGCTGTCACGCCCGCGGGCTGACGCCGATCGTGACCTTCCACCACTTCG
>JAKDIK010000371.1 GCA_030450535.1 Propionibacteriaceae bacterium | reverse complement strand
CCCCGGCGCACGCCGCCACGTCCCCCTACCCCGAGGCGGACGCGGCGTTCGCGGCCTCGGCGTCCGGGCGTGACGTGGACGCCGAGGCCACCCAGGACATCTTCCGCGAATCCGCCGCACCCGAGGAGACCCCCGTGGCCAGTTCCGCCCGCTCAGGCAGTTCCGCCGCGAGCGGCCGCGCCAATTCCCGCGGATCCCGGAGCCACGGCAAGCCGAAGCGACCGCTCGGCGTCCGCATTCTCGCCTGGCTCGTCGGCATCGGCCTCGCGCTCGGGCTGCTGGCGGCGCTGGCGTTCGGCCTCTTCTATGCGACCACTCCGATCCCGAACCCCAACGCCGACTTCCAGACCAACAACACCCACGTCTTCTACGCCGACGGCTCCACCGAGCTGGGCACGTTCGCCGTCCAGAACCGCGAGACGATTCCGCTCGAGGCGATGTCGCAGTACGCCCAGGATGCGGTCGTCGCATCCGAGAACGCCACCTTCTGGGAGGACTCGGGCATCTCCATCCCGGGCATGTTCCGCGCCGTGCAGACCGCCCTCACCCCCGGCGAATCCGCCGTCGGCGGCTCGACGATCACCCAGCAGTACGTGAAGGTGCTCTACCTCACCCAGGACCGCACGATCGCCCGCAAACTCAACGAGATCGTCATCGCGCTCAAGGTGAGCCAGGAGGTCAGCAAGGAGGACATCCTCGCCGGCTACCTCAACACCGTGTATTTCGGACGCGGTGCGTACGGCATTCAAGCGGCATCGCAGGCCTACTTCGGCGTCAACGCCGCCGACCTGACGCTGCCCCAGGCCATCGCCCTGACCGCCATCATCAATTCCCCGAACAACCTTGATCCCGCGCGTGGCGAGCGGCAGACCGCCGACCTGCTGGAGCGCTACCAGTACACGATCAACCAGATGGTCGCCGAGGGCAAGATGACCGAGGCGCAGCGCGACGAGATCTACACCACGCTGCCGGAATTCCCCGAGCGCGCGTCGGATTCCCGGTTCGGCGGCCCCAACGGCTTCCTGCTCAAGATGGTTCAGGACGAGCTGACGGCCGCCGGTCTGGAGGATTCCCAGATCAGCGGCGGGGGCCTGCGCATCGTGACGACGATCGATCCCGCGGCGCAGCAGGCGGCGATCGACGCGGCCCAGAGGCAAGCGGAGCGCATCGCGTCCGCACAGCGTCAGGAAGCCTCCTTCTATCACCCGGCCATCGCGTCCCTCGACAACGCGACCGGCGGCATCGTCGCCCTGTACGCTGGTCCCGACTACACCTCCACCACCGACAGCCGCAACTGGGCGACGACCGCCCGGCCGACCGGTTCGACGTTCAAGCCGTGGGCGCTCGTCGCCGGCATCCGCGACGGCGCCACGCTGCAGACCCGCCTCAACGGCAACCAGTTCACCCTGCCGGGGGAGTCGCGTCCGATCTCGAACGCCGGCGGACGCGACTACGGACCCGTCACCCTGCAGCAGGCGACGACCAACTCGATCAACTCTGCCTACATCGACCTCGTGGTCCAGATGGAGGACGGTCCGCAGAAGGTCATCCAGTCGGCCGAGGACGTCGGCATCCACAACCCTGGCTGGCAGCCCTACCCGTCCATCGCGCTGGGTGTGGGCGAGGTCTCCCCGGTGGACGCCGCGCGCGGTCTGGCCACGCTGGTCAACGACGGACAGCGGACGACCCCGCACATCGTCGCGTCGGCCACCGACCTCACCGGTGAGCTGATCTACCAGGCGACCATCGCCCCCGAGCAGACCGTCGAGACCGACGTCGCCCAGACCGCGGTCGCCGCTCTGACCGGCGTGGTCAACGACGGCACGGCTCGCTCGGTGCGCGCGCTCGGCTACCCGGTGGCCGGCAAGACCGGCACCTACTACATCTCCGCGACCC
The DNA here is from genome assembly GCA_030450535.1 of Propionibacteriaceae bacterium. GTDB lineage: Bacteria > Actinomycetota > Actinomycetes > Propionibacteriales > Propionibacteriaceae > Propioniciclava. The sequence continues at coordinate 346 of JAKDIK010000371.1, read as the reverse complement.
AGGAGACCCGGGCCACGTGGTTCATCGGCTCGACCAAGCAGATCTCGACGGCGTTCGTGCTGACCGCCGGCCCCGAGGGCACCTCGAACCTGGGCCGCAACACCTACGGCTCGACCTACGCCGCCCAGGGCTGGCTGGAGTACATGCGCACGGCGATGCAGGGCAAGGAGCGGATCCGCTTCCCCGATGCCCCACGTCGGACGGCGAGCGGCGACTTCTCGGCGATCCCGGTGCCGACCTCCCCGCGTCCCACCTTCACCGCGGCCCCGTCGCCGACGCCCACGGACCAGGCGACGCCCGAGCCCACCGAGGAGCCGACGACCGAGGCGCCGACCGACCCCACGAC
>JAKDIK010000021.1 GCA_030450535.1 Propionibacteriaceae bacterium | reverse complement strand
AGCCCCATCCACAAACAGAGGAACCATGTACCACGACACTGCCCTCCCCGGCGCCAAGGTCCGCCCGCCCCGCGAGGGCCGCAGCAACGGCCAGTGGCTCGTCGACGGCCACACCCCCCTCAACCACAACGAGGAATTCAAGGCCGAGGGGAACCCGCTCGACGTCCGGGCCCGCATCGAAACCACGTACGCCCGGGAGGGATTCGCGTCGATTCCGGCGGACGACCTCCACGGCCGCTTCCGCTGGTGGGGCCTCTACACCCAGCGCAAGCAGGGCATCGACGGCGGCCGGACGGGCACGCTCGGGCCCGACGAGCTCTCCGATGAGTACTTCATGCTGCGCGTCCGCCTCGACGGCGGCCAGCTGAATCTCGAGCAACTCCGCACGATCGCGCAGATCTCGACCGAGTTCGGCCGCGACACCGCCGACATCAGCGACCGCCAGAACATCCAGCTCCACTGGATCGGCATCGAGAACGTCCCCGAGATCTGGCGGCGCCTCGAGGCGGCCGGACTGCAGACGACCGAGGCCTGCGGCGACACCCCGCGCGTGTTCCTCGGCTCCCCCGTCGCGGGTGTGGCCGCCGACGAGATCATCGATCCGACCCCGGTGATCCGCCGCATCGTCGACACCTACATCGGCGACCCCGAGATCGCGAACCTGCCCCGCAAGTTCAAGACGGCCGTCACCGGCCACCCGAGCCTCGACGTCGTGCACGAGATCAACGACGTGTCGCTCGTCGGCGTCGTCCACCCCGAGCTCGGCCCCGGCTACGACCTGTGGGTCGGCGGCGCCCTGTCGACCGCGCCGCGTCTCGCCGAGCGCCTGGGCGTCTTCGTCACCGAGGCCCAGGCGCCCGAGGTGTGGTACGGCGTCGTCCGCATCTTCCGCGACTACGGCTACCGCCGCCTGCGCAACAAGGCGCGGTTGAAGTTCCTGCTCGCCGAGTGGGGCGTCGACAAGTTCCGCCAGGTGCTGCAGGACGAGTACCTCGGCTACGCCCTGCCCGAGGGCCCAGCGGCCGTCGCGAGCGGCGGCGCCGCCGACCACGTGGGCGTCCACCCGCAGAAGGACGGCCGCAACTACGTGGGCTTCGCGCCCACGGTCGGTCGCGTGTCCGGCTCGCGCCTGGCCGCGCTGGCGGATGCCGTCGAGGCCGCCGGCTCCGACCGCGTCCGGCTCACGCCGCACCAGAAGCTGCTGGTCCTCGACGTGGCGCCCGAGCGCACCGACGCCCTGCTGGCCGCCGCCGAGCCCCTCGGTCTCACCGCCACGCCGGGTCCCTTCCGCCGCAACACGATGGCCTGCACGGGCATCGAGTTCTGCAAGCTCGCGTTCGTCGACACCAAGGACACCGCGGCGGCCGCCATCGCCACCCTCGACGCGGCGCTGGCGGATGTGAGGCTGGAGCTGCCGATCACCCTCAACGTCAACGGCTGCCCCAACTCGTGCGCCCGCATCCAGACCGCGGACATCGGCCTCAAGGGCCAGATCGCCAAGAGCGCCGACGGCGACGACGAGTTCGCCTTCCAGGTGCACCTGGGCGGTGGGCTGGCGTCCGTCGACCGCGATGAGCCCGGCCTGGGCCGCACCCTGCGCGGGCTGAAGGTGACCGCCGACGAGATGCCCACCTACGTCGAGCGCGTGGTACGACGCTTCGCCGCCGACGGCACCGATGGTGAGACGTTCGCCCAGTGGGTGCGGCGCGCACCGGAGGAGTCACTGCGATGACAGCCACGATCGCCCCCGCCCCGCACGGGCCGGGCCGCGTCCGCACCGCCGCAGAGCTGGAGGCCCTCGTCCACGAGGCGTCCGCGCGATTCGCGGAGCTCGAGGCCACCTCGGCCACGCGCGGCGCCGACGAGGTGCTCGCCTGGGCCGCAGACACCTTCGGCGCCCACCTCGCCGTGGCCTGCTCGATGGCCGGCGACACCGTCGTGCCGCACCTGGTCAGCCGCCACGCCCCCGGCGTCGATGTGCTGTTCCTGCAGACCGGCTACCACTTCGCCGAGACGATCGGCACCGCCGACGCCCTCGCCGACACCTTGGACGTCCGCCTCGTCGAGGTCATGCCCGCCCTCACGGTCGCCGAGCAGGACGCCGCCTACGGCGCGAAGCTGCACGACCGCAACCCCACCCAGTGCTGCGCGATCCGCAAGGTCGAGCCCATCAACCGCGAGCTGGCCAGCTACGAGGCGTGGGTCACCGGCCTGCGCCGCGAGGACAGCCCGCTGCGCGCCGACACCCCACTCGTGGAGTGGGACGAGCCCCACCGGATGGTGAAGATCAACCCGATCGCCGCGTGGACGTTCGACGACGTGCTCGACTACGCCGGCACCCACCAGGTGCCCATCAACCTGCTGCTCACCGAGGGCTACCCCTCGATCGGCTGCGAGCCCTGCACGCGTCCGGTTGCTCCCGGCGAGGACCCCCGCGCCGGACGCTGGGCCGGCCTGGCCAAGACCGAGTGCGGCCTGCACGTCACCGACACCCACCCGGAGGAAGCATGACGACCCGCACCCTGGGGCACCTGCGCGAACTGGAGGCCGAGGCGATCCACATCATCCGGGAGGCCGTCAGCGAGCTGGAGCGGCCCGTGCTGCTGTTCAGCGGCGGCAAGGACTCCGTCGTGATGCTGCACCTCGCCGTCAAGGCGTTCTGGCCCTCGCCCGTCCCGTTCCCCGTCATGCACGTCGACACCGGGCACAACTTCGACGAGGTGATCGCCTACCGCGACGCCACCGTCGAACGCCTCGGGCTGCGGCTCGTGGTGGCGTCGGTGCAGGACTACATCGACGACGGTCGGCTCACCGAGCGTGCTGACGGCACGCGCAACCCGCTGCAGACCCAGCCGCTGCTGGACGCCATCGCCGAGCACCGTTTCGACGCGGTCTTCGGCGGGGGACGCCGCGACGAGGAGAAGGCGCGCGCCAAGGAGCGCGTCGTCAGCCTGCGCGATGAGTTCGGCCAGTGGGATCCCCGCAATCAGCGCCCGGAACTGTGGACGCTCTACAACCCGCGGCACCGCCCCGGCGAGCACGTGCGCGTCTTCCCGCTCTCGAACTGGACCGAGTTGGACGTCTGGCGCTACATCGAGGCCGAGGCCATCGAGCTGCCCGACCTGTACTACGCCCACGACCGCGAGGTGTTCGCCCGCGACGGCATGTGGCTGGCCGTCGGGGCGGTGACGCAGCCGCGGGAGACCGAGAAGGTGGTGACGAGGCGCGTCCGCTACCGGACCGTGGGCGACATGAGCTGCACCGGCGCCGTCGAATCCGACGCCGTCACCATCGCCGACGTGATCGCCGAGGTCGCCGTCACGCGCATCACGGAGCGTGGCGCCACCCGGGCGGACGACCGGCTCACCGAGGCGGCCATGGAGGACCGCAAGAAGGAGGGGTACTTCTGATGGCTGTCTCAACGAGCGAGGTCCTGGCCGAGAGCGCGCAGGTGGCGACGTCCGCCGTCACGGGTGCTGGAACCGCCGCGGGCACACTCTTGCGCCTGGCCACGGCCGGCAGTGTCGACGACGGCAAGTCCACCCTGGTGGGCCGTCTGCTGTACGACTCCAAGGCGGTGCTGGCCGACCAACTGGACGCCGTCGAGCGGGTCAGCAAGGCCAAGGGCCTCGGCCACGTCGACCTGGCGCTGCTCACCGACGGCCTGCGCGCCGAGCGGGAACAGGGCATCACGATCGACGTCGCGTACCGCTACTTCGCGACCGGACGGCGCACGTTCATCCTGGCCGACTGCCCCGGCCACGTGCAGTACACCCGCAACACGGTGACGGGCAGCTCGACCGCCGACGTGCTGGTGCTGCTCGTCGACGCCCGCAAGGGAGTCCTCGAGCAGACCCGCCGCCACCTTGCCGTCGGGCAGCTCCTGCGGGTGCCGACGATCATCGTCGCCATCAACAAGATCGACCTCGTCGGCTACGACCAGGCGGCCTACGAGGCGATCGCGGCGGACGTCCACCGGGTCGCCGACGAGCTCGGCGTGCCCCAGCTCGTCACCCTGCCCACGTCCGCGCTCATCGGCGACAACATCGTCGATCGCTCCGAGCGGCTGGGTTGGTACGACGGCCCATCGCTGCTGGAGCTGCTGGAGGCCGCGCCCGCGGCGTCCGAGATCACCGCGCTGCCCTTCCGGCTGCCCGTGCAACTCACGCTGCGCCCCCAGGACGCCGCACCGGAGTTCCGCGACTACCGCGGCCACGCGGGCCAGATCGCGACCGGGGTCGTCCGGGTCGGGGACGAGGTGGTCGTGCTGCCGCAGGGTCGCCGCACCACCGTCGCCGGCATTGACACCTACGACGGCCCGCTCGCCGAGGCGTTCGCCCCGCAGTCGGTGACGCTGCGCCTGGCCGACGAGATCGACATCACGCGCGGCGACCTGATCGCGGCGGCGTCCGACGCGCCGGAACCGAGCCAGGATCTCGACGGCATGGTCGCCTGGCTGGCCGAGCGGCCGCTGCGGGTGGGGCAGAAGGTGCTCGTCAAGCACGGGACGCGCACGGTGCAGGGCATCGTCCGCGATCTCCACGGACGCCTCGACCTCGACACCCTCGCGCCGCAGGCCACCGACTCCTTGGAACTCAACGACATCGGACGCATCAAGCTGCGGCTGGCGTCCCCGGTGGCCGCGGACGACTACACCCGCTCCCGGCGCACGGGCTCGTTCCTGCTCATCGATCCGCAGTCGGGCGGCACCCTCGCGGCGGGCATGGTGCGGGGCGAGGCGTCGTTCAGCGACCAGGCGACGATCGAGCCGGATCAGACACTGAACTGGGTGATCTGAGGCATGCGACAGATTGTCCTCATCGCGCTGGTGGGGTTCGCGGCGCAACTCGTCGACGGCGCCCTGGGCATGGGGTACGGGGCGACGTCCAGCTCGTTCCTGCTGGTCGCCGGGCTGACACCCGTCATGGCCAGCGCGACCGTGCACCTCGCGGAGGTCGGGACGAACGTGGCGTCGGGCGTCTCGCACTGGCGGCTCGGCAACGTCGACTGGCGGCTCGTGGGACGCATCGGCGTGCCGGGCGCGGTCGGCGCGATCCTCGGCGCCACGGTGTTGGCTCAACTCTCCACCGAGGCGGCGCGCCCGCTGATGGCGATGATCCTCGGGGGCCTGGGCATGTACATCATGCTCCGCTACATCTTCCGGCCGCCGCGGGTCGCCCACGCCCGGCGCTCCCCGCACCGCAAGCGCTTCCTCGTGCCGCTCGGCCTGGTCGGCGGCTTCGTGGACGCCTCGGGTGGCGGCGGGTGGGGTCCCATCTCGACGACGACCCTGCTGTCGGCCGGGAAGACGGCGCCGCGAACGGTGATCGGCTCGGTGGACACCTCGGAGTTCCTGGTTTCCGCTGCGGCGTCCATCGCGTTCCTCGTCAACCTCGGCGTGATGGGCATCCAGTGGGAGCTCGTGCTCGCACTGCTCATCGGCGGCGTCATCGCGGCGCCGATCGCGGCGTGGCTCGTGTCGCGCATCCCGGCGCGCATCATGGGCATCGCCGTCGGTGGCCTCATCATCATGACCAATCTGCGCACCCTGCTCCAGGCCGGGGGCGTCAGCGGCGAGAGCCTCACCCTCGGCTTCGCGGCGTTCGTGGTGGTGTGGTTCGGGCTGGTCATCGCGATGGCGCTTCGGGAGGCGCGGGTGCGGCGCGAGGAGAAGCGAGCCGTCGAGGCCGCCGAGGCGGAGTGGTCCATCTGAGCTCTCATCCACCTCGCGCGACGAAGGCCACGAGGTAGACTGGCCCGTCGAGTGCGTTCAGACCGTCGAACCGCGCATTGATAAGGAACTTCTCACTCGTGCCCACATCAGTCCAGACCCTCGATCGGGTGGTCATCCGCTTCGCGGGAGACTCCGGCGACGGCATGCAGCTCACCGGCGACCGCTTCACCTCCGACACCGCCACGATCGGCAACGACTTCGCGACCCTGCCGAACTTTCCGGCCGAGATCCGCGCGCCGCAGGGCACCATCGCGGGCGTGTCGAGCTTCCAGCTCCACTTCGCCGGTGCCGACATCAAGACTCCCGGCGACAAGCCCGACGTGCTCGTGGCGATGAACCCGGCGGCGTTGCGCGCCAATGTCGGTGACCTGAAGCGCGGCGGCGTCCTGCTGGCCGACACCCACGAGTTCACCAAGCGCAACCTCGCGAAGGTCGGCTACCAGTCGAATCCGCTGGAGGACGGATCGCTGGCGGCCTATCACCTGCACGCGCTCGATCTGACGGGCATGACGGTCGCCGCGGTCGAGCCGTTCGGGCTGGGCCGCAAGGAGGCGAGCCGCGCCAAGAACATGTACGCCCTCGGACTGCTCACCTGGCTCTACAGCCGCCCGGTGGAACACACGCTGGAGTTTCTCGACCGACGGTTCGCTGCACGTCCTGCGATTCGGGACTCCAACAAGGCGGCCTTCCTCGCCGGGCACGCGTTCGGGGAGACGACCGAGACGTTCGCCGTCCGGTACGAGATTCCTGCTGCGCCCGTGCCGGCCGGCACCTACCGGCAGATCACCGGGAACCGGGCGCTGGCGCTCGGGCTCATGGCGGGCGCCGTCAAGGCCGGGCTTCCGCTGTTCCTGGGCGCCTACCCGATCACGCCGGCGTCCGACGTGCTCCACGAGCTGAGCAAGGCGAAGAACCAGGGCGTCACGACGTTCCAGGCCGAGGACGAGATCGCGGCGGTCGGCGCCGCGCTGGGGGCGTCCTATGCGGGCGCGCTGGGCGTGACGACGACGTCGGGCCCGGGCATGGCGCTGAAGAGCGAGACGATCTCGCTGGCCGTCATGCTGGAGCAGCCTCTGGTGATCTGCGACATCCAGCGCGCCGGGCCCGCCACGGGCATGCCGACCAAGACCGAGCAGGCCGACCTCCTCCAGTCGCTGTACGGACGTCACGGCGAGGCCCCGCTGCCCGTGATCGCCGCGCAGTCCCCCGCCGACTGCTTCGCCACGGCGATCGAGGCGATCCGGATCGCGGTGCGCTACCGGACGCCGGTGATCCTGCTGAGCGACGGCTATCTGGCCAACGGGGCGGAGCCGTGGCTGATCCCCGAACTGGCCACGATCGAGCCGATCGACGTGGATTTCGCCACCGAACCCAACGGCCCCGACGGCACGTTTCTGCCGTACGCGCGCGACGCGCGGCTGGCGCGTCCGCTGGCCGTCCCCGGGACGCCCGGGCTCGAGCACCGCATCGGCGGCATCGAGAAGGGCGACGGGACGGGCAACGTCAGCTACGACCCGGACAACCACGAGAAGATGGTCGCCCTGCGGCAGGCCAAGGTGGACGGCATCGTCCGCGACATCGGTGACCTGACCGTCGAGGATCCGAGCGGCGCGGCGGACGTCCTCGTGCTCGGCTGGGGCTCCACCTGGGGACCCATCGGCGCCTCCGCCGCCCGCGTCCGCAACGCCGGACGCGCCGTCGCGACCGCCCACCTGCGCCACCTCAACCCGCTGCCCGCCAACACCGGCGAGGTGCTGCGCCGCTACCGGCGCGTCATCGTGCCCGAGATGAACCTCGGCCAGCTCACGTCGGTGCTGCGCGCGAAGTACCTCGTGGATGTGCGCAGCTTCAGCGTCGTGCGCGGGCTGCCGATCAGCCCGGCCGAGCTGGGCCCCCACCTCATCGACGTGATCGACTCCCTGGGAGGATCGAAGTGACCGGACTCGCGCAGGTGCCGTTGGCCCTGACCCCGCTCAACCGCAAGGAGTTCGTCTCCGACCAGGAGGTGCGCTGGTGCCCCGGCTGCGGCGACTACGCCGTGCTGGCGGCGTTCCAGTCGCTCATGCCGCAGCTCGGCATCCGCCGCGAGAACACGGTGATCATCTCGGGCATCGGCTGCTCGTCGCGGTTCCCGTACTACGTGGACTCCTACGGCATGCACTCCATCCACGGCCGGGCCCCGGCGATCGCGTCCGGGGTGGCGCTGGCGCGCGACGACCTGGCCGTGTGGGTCGTGACGGGCGACGGCGACGCGTTGAGCATCGGCGGCAACCACCTCATCCACGCGCTGCGGCGCAACATCAACATCACGATCATGCTGTTCAACAACCGCATCTACGGGCTGACGAAGGGCCAGTTCTCCCCGACCTCGGAGACGGGCAAGGTCACCAAGTCGAGCCCCGCCGGCTCGGTCGACAACCCGTTCAACCCGATCGCGCTGGCGCTGGGCGCCGGGGCGACGTTCGTGGCGCGGACCATCGACTCGGACCGCAAGCACCTGACCGACGTGCTCACCCAGGCCATCAACCACCGCGGCGCCTCGCTCGTGGAGATCTACCAGAACTGCCCGATCTTCAACGACGACGCGTTCGCGGGGCTCAAGGAGCCGGATTCGCCGGCGCTGATCCCGCTGGTCGACGGCGAGCCGGTCGTGTTCGCGGGCGGCGAGGAGGCGGTCGTGCGGCGTCCGGACGGGACGCTGGCGATCGCGACGGCCTCCGAGGTCGATCCGGCCAGCATCGTGGTGCACAGCGCAGGCGCCGACGATCCGTCGGTGGCGTTCCAGCTCGCGCAGCTCACGCAGAGCCAGGACCTGTCGCGCTCACCGATCGGGGTGTTCCGCTCGGTGCAGCGACCGACATTCGATGACGAGGCCCGCCGCCAGGTGCACATGCCCGATGACCGGGCGGCCGCCCTGCAGGAGCTGGTCACCGGCGCCGATACGTGGACTGTCGCCTGAGACCTGATCCGAACTTCAGCTCCCGCTCTCCGCGCCCGCCAGGGCGTCGGCCGCCCGGATCAGCGCGAGGTGGCTGAACGCCTGCGGGAAGTTGCCCGCCAGGCGACCGCTGTCCTCGTCATACTCCTCAGCGAGCAGGCCCAGGTCGTTCGCGCACTCCAGCACGCGGCCCATGATCGTCTCGGCGTCGTGACGGCGTCCCGAGCAGGCGTACTGCTCCACCAGCCACAGGGTGCACATCACGAAGGCGTACTCCTCGCCCTCCAGACCATCCAGGCCGGCCTCGGTGCGGTACCGGTGCACAAAGCCGTTCTCGGAGGTCAGATCGTGCTCGATGCGCTCCACGGTGCCCAGCATCGCCGGATCGTCGTAGGCGACGAACCCGGCGTGCGGCAACTGCAGCAGGGAGGCGTCCACCTCGGTGTTGTCGTAGGTCTGGGTGAACGTGTTCAGATCGGCGTCGAAGCCGTGCTCCCAGATCTCGTCGTGCAGGGCCGCGCGGCGCTCGCGCCACAGCTCGACGTCGCCGGGCAGTCCGTGCTCCTCGACGGCCTCGATGGCGCAGTTCAGCGCCGCCCACATCATGACCCGGCCGTGGGTGAAGTGATGGAGGTCGCCGCGCATCTCCCAGATGCCGTGGTCCTCGCGGTCGAAGTTGTCGAGCAGGAAGGTGATCAGGTTCTTCTGCATCGCCCAGCTCGGCCCGGATTCCTTGTCGGCCCGGCGCAGTTTGGCGAGTGCGAGCATCACCTCGCCCACGACGTCGGCCTGGTACTGGTCGGCCGCCCCGTTGCCGATGCGCACCGGACGCGAGTCCTCATAGCCGGGCAGGTGCTCCAGCTCCTGCTCGGGCAGGTGGCGCTCGCCGCTGAGTCCGTACATGATGCGCACGTCGTTGGCGTCCCCAGCGATGGCCCGCACGAGCCACTGGCGCCACAGCTCGGCGCTGTCGGTCTCGCCGTGGTCGAGCAGTGCCTCGATGGTGAAGGCCGCGTCGCGCAGCCACGTGAACCGGTAGTCCCAGTTGCGTTCGCCGCCGAAGTGCTCCGGCAGGGACGCCGTGGGGGCGGCGACGATGCCGCCGGTCCTCGAATGCGTCAGGCCGCGCAGCACGACCAGCGAGCGCGCCACCGCCTCGGCGTAGGGGTGGGCGTCGTCGTGGGCAGTCGCCTTTCGGATCCAGCCCTCCCAGAACTCGATCGCCTCGGCCAGCGCCTCGTCCACCGTCACCGGCTCGGGCATGGGGTCGTAGGAGCGCGCCCACGCGAGCGTCCAGCAGGACTTCTCCCCGGCGCTGAGCGCGAACCTCCCGCCCAAATGCCGCATCGGACCGCCGGACTCCAGGCTGTCGGCGCACACCTCCTCGTCGGCCGGATCGAGCAGCGGGCCGCGCAGGACCAGGGCGTCCGGGCCGGCGATGAAGCGCCACATCTGCTCGCCGTCGGACTCGACGACGCGGCTCCACGGTGTCCGGCGCGCGTAGTCGAACCCCAGCACCAGGTCGTGCACGACCTCCACGTCGCCCTCGAGGCACTCGACGTGCCGGACGAGATCGGCGTGGTCGGACGACGGCGGCAGGAAGTCGGTGACGCGCGCCACCCCGGACTCGCCGCGCCACGTCGTCTCGAGCACCAGGGAGTGCCCCACGTAGCGGCGGTGCTCCGGCTCAGCGTCCGCGATCGACAGCCGCCAGCGGCCCTCGTCGGGGGTGCCGAGCAGGGCCGTGAAGACCGCCGGGGAGTCGAAGCGGGGCAGGCACAACCAGTCGATGCTCCCGTCCCGGGAGACCAGCGGCCCTGTGTGCAGGTCGGACAACAAGGCGCAATCCTCGATGGGTGCGCTCATGGCCCTTGCCTATCACACCGACCCAACCGTGCATCACAGCGGGTGACACGTCGCGCCGCCTGAGGTGGTGGCGTCCTCAACGCTGGTCGATGAGGGCCTTCAGCGCCTGGGCGTCGTTGGGCAGCTCGACCAGGTGGCGCGGCAGCTCCTCGATGCCCACGAACCGCTCCGGACGGGGGACGTCGGTGCCGAGCGCCGCCACGATGGTGGCGGAGAACTTCACCGGCAGGGCCGTCTCCAAGGCGATGATCGGCCGAACCAGGTCGGACGCCAGCGCCCGGGCGACCCCCACGGCGTCCGCCGTGTGCGGATCGATGACGACGCCGCTGCGCTCGTGCTCGGCCGCGATGGTGGCCAGTCGGTCGGCGTGCGTCGACGTGCCGGCCACGAAGCCGAACCGCTCGCGCAGGTGCGCGAAGGCGTCCGACCCCGACAGGTCGAACTCGGCCATGAGCGGCAGCTGCTCGGCGAACAGGTTCCGGACGGCCGCGCCGTCGCGGCCCAGCAGGTCGAACACGAACCGCTCGAAGTTCGACGCCTTCGAGATGTCCATGGAGGGGCTGGACGTCTCGTGGGTTTCCGAACGGCCGCGGACGCGGTACATGCCGGTGTCGAAGAACTCCGCGAGCACGTTGTTCTCGTTCGTGGCGAGCACGAGCTCCTCGATGGGCAGCCCCATCTCGCGGGCGATGTGCCCGGCGCAGATGTTGCCGAAGTTGCCCGACGGGACGGCGAACGTGACGCGCTCGTCGTCGCGCGTGGTCGCCTGCAGCCACAGGGCGATGTAGTAGACGACCTGGGCCATCAGCCGCGCCCAGTTGATCGAGTTGACCGCACCGATGCGGTGCTGCGCCTTGAACGTGAGGTCGGCGTTGACAGCCTTGACGAGGTCCTGGCAGTCGTCGAACACGCCGTCGACGGCGATGTTGATCACGCGCGGGTCGTCGAGGCTGAACATCTGCGCCTGCTGGAACGGGCTCATCCGACCCGCCGGGGTGAGCATGAAGACCTTGAGGCGGTCCTTGCCGAGCATGGCGTACTCGGCGGCCGATCCGGTGTCGCCGCTGGTCGCGCCGAGAATGGTGAGGGTCTCGTCGCGACGGGTCAACTCGTAGGCGAACAGCTCCCCGAGGAGTTGCATCGCCATGTCCTTGAAGGCGGCGGTGGGTCCGCAGCTGAGGTGGCCGAGCAGGACGCCGTCGCCCAAGTCGCTGAGCCCGACGACGGCGTCCGAGCCGAAGGTCTCGGCGGAGTAGGCGCGCCGACAGATTCCGGCCAGATCCTCGGTCGGAATGTCGTCGATGTAGAGCGCCAGTACAGCCGCGGCCAAGCCCGCGTAGCCCTCGTCGGCGAGCAGCCGGCGCCAGGCACGCAGCCTCGCGGCGTCGATCCGGGGATAGGACGCGGGCAGGTAGAGACCGCCGTCCGGGGCGAGGCCGGCGAGCAGGATGTCGCAGAATGGCAGGCCGGGGCCACCGGAGGAGTCTCGGGTCGAGTAGTACCGCACGGGTCCCCACCCTATCCCGACCTGTTGGCGACGTCCTTCGGCCCCGGGACCAACCGCTGCCGGTCAGTGCACCCGGGCATCGTCCCTGGCAGGTGTTGAGCCGTCACGGGCGGGGAGCGTCGTCGCTCGCCACAACCACCCGATGAGCGCCACCCCGACGATCAGGGGCACGAACCACACGGAACGATAGAAGTCCCACACATCCGGCTCACCGGCGATGACGGCGAAGCAGACGAACGGCAGGACGACCAACGCCACGCTGCTGGCCCGCAACGCCCCGGCCTGGGCGGAGGTCAGGGAAAGCCCTCGGGAACCGCGTGTCAGCAACAGAACAACGACGTGGAAGCCGACGCACACGAGAAACGCGATCAGCGGAACCAGATCCGTCATGGGCGCTCCTTCCTCACGGAGAATCAGTTGCCCGTGATGCGATTCGGGGATCCAAGCACACGGCGCGGTGGGTCGAGCCTACAATCCCGGCAGTGGGGACGGTTGACCCAACGTCGACGCCCCGGGCGGGACCGTGGTCGGCCAAGGACACGTGAGCTCAAGCTCCGCAGCGAGCAACAGCAGCGCCGCGTCGGCGCCGCGGCGTCCGGTGAGCATGACGCCGATCGGCAGCGTGATTCCGTCCACCTCGGCCCGGGCCAGGGGCAGGCTGGTGGACGGCCGCCCGGTGAGATTCGCGATCGACGTCCACGGGGTGAAGTCGATCTGGGCCGCGAAGTCCGCCGCCGGATCGGCATCGTTGCGCAACGCGCCCACCGGCGGCGGCGGCTGGGCGAGCGTGGGCGTCAGCACGACGTCGAACTCCTCCCACGCCCGGTCGACGTCCCAACCCAATCGCTGGATCTCGCCCAGCGCGGCGGCATATTCCACGGCGCTCACCCGTCGCCCGCGCTCGCGCAGCCAGCGGGTCATGGGCGTCAGGGCTCCGTCGGCCTCGGGCGGCAGCGGGATCGAGGCAGCCCCGGTCGTCCACACCGCGTCGAACGCTGCCCAGCGATCGGGGGCGAACGGGCGGGGCGCCTGTGCCACGGCGTGGCCGAGGGCACCCAGCAGCTCAGCGGTGTCGGCGACCGCGGCGAGGCAGGCGTCATGCACGAGGGCGGTGTCGGAGATCACCGGGGTGGTGAGGACGCCCACGCGCAGCCGGCGGGGTGCGGCGTTCAGGCCCGCCAGGAAGCCGTTCCCGGGGGCCAAAACGTCCAGCCCCAGCGCGGTGTCGCGGACGGTGGTGCTCAGCACCCCGTCGCTGACCAGGCCCGGCCCGGGCATGCGCGACGGCATGGTCGAGACCAGCCCCCGGGACGCCTTCAACCCGACCAGCCCGCAACACGATGCCGGGATGCGGATCGATCCCCCACCGTCGGAGGCGTGCGCGATCGGCGCGATACCGGCGGCCACCGCGGCCGCCGCGCCGCCGCTGGAGCCGCCCGCCATGCGGGTGACGTCCCACGGGGTCACCGCCGGCGGCGCACCGTCCGGCTCGGTGTAGCAGGGGAACCCGAACTCCGGCGTGGCCGTCTTGCCGAGCGTGATGGATCCGGCGTCGATGAGGCGTTGCGCCACGGCATCGGTGGTGCTGCCGATGTTGCCGGCCAGCGCACGGCTGCCGGCCGCGAACGGCAGCCCGGCCACCGCGACCAGATCCTTGATCGGCAGCGGGACGCCGGCCAGGGGCCCCGGATCCTCACCCCGGGCCACGGCGGCGTCCACCGCGGCCGCCTGGTCGAGAGCGAACTCGGGTGCCACCGACGCGAAGGCGCCCAGCGCCGGGTTCAACTCCTCGGCGCGCCGCAGGGCGGCCTCCGCCACCTCGACGGCAGACGCCTCTCCCGCGCGTACGGCGGCGGCGAGGGCGACGGCGTCCACGATCCCGCCTACGACGACCGCTGCACGACGGTGTCGCACAGGGCAGCCAGGGCCGCCTTGGCCTCGCCCTCGGGCAAGGGTGCGAGGTGGGCGCGGGCCACGGCGGCCCGCCGCTCGACCTCAGCGCGGGCGTCCGCCATCACGCGGTGGGCCCGCAGCCCCGCCAGCGCCTCGGCCACCGCGGCGTCCTCTGCCAGCGGCCGCGACACCAGGTCGACCAGGCGGGCGTCCGCCGGATCGGTGGAGGCCCGCAGCATCAGCGTGGGCAGCGTCGCAACGCCCTCGCGCAGATCGGTGCCCGGGGTCTTGCCCGAGGTATCGGAGGCGATGTCGATGATGTCGTCGCTGAGCTGGAAGACGACGCCGATCTCCTCGCCGTAGGCGGCCAGTGCGGCCACGATCTGCGGGGGCGCACCCGTCACCATCCCCCCGAACATCGCCGAGGCGGCGATGAGCGAGCCGGTCTTGTCGGCGACCACGGCCAGATAGTGCGCCAGCGGATCCTGCCCGTCGGCCGGGCCGCGCGTCTCGGCGATCTGACCCTGGACAAGGCGGGCGAACGTGTCCGCCTGCAGCGCCACGTACTCGGTGCCCAGCTGCGCGACCGTCGCGCTCGCCCGGGCGAACAGGTAGTCGCCGACGAGAATGGCGACCTCGTTGCCGTAGGTGCGGTTCGCGCTCGGGACGCCGCGGCGCACCTCGGCCTCGTCCATGACGTCGTCGTGGTAGAGCGACGCCACGTGGGTCAGCTCCATCACCACGGCGGCCTTGATCACCCGCTCGGGGTCGGGATCGGCATAGAGCTCGGACGCCAGCGCCACCAGCAGCGGCCGGAACCGCTTGCCGCCGGCGGCCAGCAGGTGACGCGACACCTCCGACACGAACGGGCTGTCGGCCACCGCCGTCGCGTGCAGGGCGCTCTCGACGGCGTCGAGGCGGTGCCGAACCGCAGCCTCGAACGCCGGGTCAGCCCCCGGATAGGTGATGGACGTCACGTGACTCCTCGATCGGCGATGCCCCCGCTCAGCGCAGGAACGTACCTGCAAACGTAGCAAGCTGCATGACCTGGTCGGGCAGGACGCCCAGCCAGACCGTCGCCAGCGCGCCCACGGCGATCGGGACCCACGTCCACATGCTCGCCGAGCCGACGAACGTCCCCTTGGCCGGATCGCTGCCGAACATGACCACGACCACGCGCAGGTAGAACCAGGCGCCCACGAGGCTGGCCAGGGCAGCCACCACGACGAGCCACCAGTACCCGCCGCGCCACGCGGCGGTGAACACGGCCCACTTGCCGATGAAGCCGCCGGTGAGCGGGATGCCCGCGAAGCTCAGCATGAACAGCCCCATCAGGCCGGCCACGACCGGGCTCTTGCGTGCCAGACCCGCCCAGCCCGCGAGGCCGTTCTCCTCCCCCGCCGGGTTGCGCACCATCGTGACCAGCGCAAAGGCGCCGATCGTGGCGAAGCCGTAGGCGGCGAGGTAGAACATGATGGAGGCGACCGACGTGGCCTGCCCGGCCGGCACGATCTGGCTCGCCCCGACCACGGCGGTCAGGATGAAGCCGGCGTGCGCGATGGAGCTGTAGGCCAGCATGCGCTTGATGTCGGTCTGGGTCAGGGCGGCGGTGATGCCGACGACCATGGTGACCACGGCGACGATCGCCAGCAGCGGCTGCCACGTCCAGCGCTCGCCGTCCAACGCGACGTAGTAGACGCGCAGCAGCGCGCCCATCGCGGCCAGCTTCGTGCAGATCGCCATGAAGCCGGTCACCGGCGTCGGGGCACCCATGTAGACGTCGGGCGTCCAGCTGTGGAACGGCACCGCGCCGATCTTGAACAGCAGGCCCACGCCCAGCAGGGCCAGACCGGCCACGAGCAGACCGTGACCCGCCAGCGAGCTGCCCACGGCCTCGTGGATGCCGGCCAGGTCGAAGGAGCCGGAATACACGTACAGCAGCGCGATGCCCATGAGGAAGAACGCCGAGCTGAAGGCGCCGAGGAGGAAGTACTTCATGGCCGCCTCCTGGCTGAGCAGGCGGCGCCTGCGCGCCATGGCGCACATGAGGTAGAGAGGCAGCGAGAAGACCTCGAGCGCGACGAACAAGGTGATGAGGTCGGACGCCGCCAGGAACACCATCATGCCGCCGAGGGCGAACAGGCCGAGCGGGAAGATCTCGGTGTGCTCACGTCCGGCGCGGGAGGCCTCCGCCTCCTCCACCGAACCGGGGACGGCAGCGGCCGACGCGGCGAACGCCGACGCGCCGCCGTGCACCTTGCGCTCCGAGAACACCATGAACGCCAGCAGGCCAAAGACCAGCAGCGCCCCCCAGCCGAAGTACGCGGGTCCGTCGAGGGTGACCGAACCCATCGCCATGACACCGGTCATGCCACGGAACCAGTTGATCACCAGGAAGCCGAGGCTCAGCACGACGCTGGCCATGACGAGCGCCATCTGCGCGGTGAAGCGCAAGTGCTCGGGGATGAACGGCAGCGCCTCCATGAGGATGCCGATGCAGCCGGCGGCCAGCACGAGCAGGATCGGCGCGAGTGCGCGCCACTCCAGCACCGGGGCTGCGAACTCGAGGATGGTCATCGCGCGACTCCTTCCACGACCGGCGCGGGGTCGGTCATGCCGAGATGCTGCATGGTGGTGACGGCCGTGGGCTCGACGAGATTCACCGCGAGCGAGGGCACGAAGCCGAGCAGCAGGATGATCGCGATGATCGGCACCATCACGCCCCGCTCGAGCCCGTTGAGGTCGCGGCCGGTGAAGGCGGCGCCCGCCTCATCGGTGAGCGGCCCGGTCATCGGGACGCGGTACAGGCGCAGCGCGTACGCCGCGGCCATGACCACGCCGAGCAGCGCCACCACGGTGACGATCGGGTCGCGCGACCACGTGCCGGCCAGGACGAGGAACTCGCTGACGAAGGTCGACATGCCGGGCAGCGACAGGGCCGACAGCGCGGC
>JAKDIK010000370.1 GCA_030450535.1 Propionibacteriaceae bacterium | reverse complement strand
CCCGGGGACCGGCGCAGGACGCCCTCCCCGCCCCCTCGGCGCAGGCGGGAAGCGCGCTCACGCGTGGACCGGGCGCTCGTGGTCGCGGTGGCCCTGCGGCTCGAGCTGCAGCGTGCAATGGCTGAGGTCGAAGTGGTCGTCGAGGCAGGCGGAGAGCTCGTCCAGGACGGCACCGGTCCGGCCATCGGCGAGGCAGTCGGCATCCACGGCGACGTGGGCGCTCAGCACGGGCGAACCGCTGGTGATCGTCCACGCGTGCAGGTCGTGCACGTCGACGACGCCGGGCACGCCCAAGAGGTGGGCCCGGACGTCGTCCAAGTCGATTCCCGCGGGCGTCGCCTCGAGCAGCACCTCGACCACGTCTCGCAGCAGCGACCACGCGCGCGGCACGATGAGCACGAAGATCGCGAACGCGGCGATGGCGTCGGCCGCCATGAAGCCGGTGAGGGTGATGACCACGCCGGCCACGATCACCGCCACGGAGCCGAGCAGGTCGCCGAGGACCTCCAGGTAGGCGCCCCTCAGGTTCAGGCTCTCGTTGCGGCCGCGGTGCAGGATCGCGAGGCCGGCCAGATTCGCGGCGAGGCCGACCGTGGCGACCCCGAGCATCAGCTCGCCGTGCACCTCGGGGGACGCCTGCAGGCGTTGGATGCCGCCGATCAGGACGCTGGTGGCGATCACCACCAGGACGAGCGCGTTGGTCAGAGCGGCGAGCACCTCGGCGCGCTGCAACCCGAACGTGCGGCGCTTGGTGGCCGGCCGCGCCGCCAGCGTGCTGGCGACCAGGGCGAGCACCAGGCCCGCCGAGTCCGCCAGCATGTGGCCGGCGTCCGCCAGCAGGGCCAGCGAGCCCGACAGCAGGCCGCCGATCACCTGCCCGACGAACACGGTGCCGGTGATCGCCACCACCAGCGCCAGGCGGCGCCGGTGGCGGCCGGTCGCGGTGAGGCCGCCGGCATGGGCGTGGTGGTGGGCGCGATCGTGACGCCCGCTCACGGGTGGTTCTCCCCGGGTGCGGTGGCGGCTCTCAGTGCCTCGGCGGCGGCGAGCAGCGCGTCCAGCTCGGCGGGTGCGACGAGCGCATAGACCGACGCCCGGCCGTCCGAGCGCACCGACACCAGGCCGCACTCGCGCAACCGGGCGAGGTGCGCCGACGTCGTGGACTGGGCCAGCCCCAGATGGGCGGTGAGTTCCACGACCCGGTGCTCACCGAGCGTGAGGTGCCGCAACAGCGACAGCCGCGCGGGCTCGGCGAGCGCGGCCAGCAGGTGTGCCAGCGCGGGCAGGCGGGGCGCACGCGGATCCGGTTCCTCGCCCCAACCATTTATCGTCACGCAACGATGA
This sequence comes from Propionibacteriaceae bacterium, assembly GCA_030450535.1. Classification (GTDB taxonomy): domain Bacteria; phylum Actinomycetota; class Actinomycetes; order Propionibacteriales; family Propionibacteriaceae; genus Propioniciclava. Next base: position 922 of record JAKDIK010000370.1, on the reverse strand, counting down.
CATCGTCCTACACCGGATTTGTCAAGAGGGGAGGCGAAAGGCCACGGCATGATGGGGCGCATGGGGACGCAACACGCCGGGTCGGCGGGTCAGGGCTCGCTGGTCATCCGCTCGGACCGGGGCCGGGTGGGGACGCTGGTCATCGCCGCGATGGCCGCGGTGATCGTCGTGCTGCAGGCGTGGCAGGGGCCGGTCGAGGTTGCGCTGCGCTACGCCGTCGTCCCGGCGCTGGTGGTGTGGGTGGTGTACCTCATGTGGTCTGCGGCGTCCGTGCGTCTCGATGCCGACGGTCTCACGCTGCGGAACCCGTTCGTCACCCGCCGCCTTCCCTGGTCACTGGTGACCGGGGCGGAGTCGCGCTGGGGGTTGGTTGTCGAGGCGGGCGGACGCCGCTGGTCGGCATGGGCGGCCCCGGCGCGGGGCAGCTATCGGCAGGCCGCCCGGGACGCCGCGCTGCCCGACCTGGGACTGCCACCTGCCGGTGAGGAGACCTACATCGATCTGGACGCCCGCGCGGCGGCTCGCCTCGTCCGCCAGGAGAGCGAGCGTCGCCGGCCACCGCAGGCGGCCGCGCAGGTCACCGCCTCGGTCAACGTCGTCGAGGTCGGGGTGCTGGGCCTGTTGGCGGTGGGGGCGGCGCTGGCGATCTTGCTCTGATTTGAGCCCGCCGCCGGTCGCGGCACGACTCCGCGGGTGGGGCCCCCCCAACCCGGGGGGGCCACCTACCCCCGGCGGGGGGGGCGCCCCCCGGGGGGTGACGTCTGACCAGCGGAGTCGACGTCTGACCAGCGGAGTCGACGTCTGACCAGCGGAGTGCGCGGGGAGTAGGCGATGCCGAAAGCTCCTCACCTGGCGCGGAAGACCCGGATGACTGGCTCACGGGTGTGCAGCAAACGCCACAGGGGCGGGGGAATCCACCCCC
>JAKDIK010000141.1 GCA_030450535.1 Propionibacteriaceae bacterium | reverse complement strand
GGCCGCGGGTGGCGGGGCCCGCCCCGCCCGCCCCCCCCGCCCGCCCCCCGCCAGGACGGCGAGATCGAGACGATGGCGCACTATCGCGCCGCCGAGCGGATCAACCCCGGCGTCACGAGCATCATCGACATCGGCGGCCAGGACATGAAATTCCTCACCATCCGGGGAGGGGCGATCGATTCGATCGCGGTCAACGAGGCGTGCTCGGCCGGCTGCGGCTCGTTCCTGCAGACCTTCGCCGAGACGATGGGGACCGACGTCGCGTCGTTCGCCCGCGCGGCGCTGGACGCCGAGGCCCCCGTCGACCTGGGCTCGCGCTGCACGGTGTTCATGAACTCCTCGGTGAAGCAGGCCCAAAAGGAGGGCGCCGACGTCGGGGCGATCTCAGCAGGGTTGTCGTACTCGGTCGTCCGAAACGCGCTCTACAAGGTCATCAAGCTGAAGGACGCCGACGATCTCGGCCCGAAGGTCGTCGTGCAGGGCGGCACGTTCCTCAATGACGCGGTGCTGCGGGCCTTCGAGCTGCTGACCGGACGCGAGGTCGTCCGCCCCGACATCGCCGGCCTCATGGGTGCCTACGGTGCCGCGCTCACCGCGCACCGCAACCACCGGCCCGGGCAGCGCTCGGAGCTGCTCGCGCCCGCCGAGCTGGAGAGGTTCCATTTCGTCACCGAGCGCAAGACGTGCCGGCTGTGCCAGAACCACTGCGGCCTGACGATCGCGCAGTTCAACGACGGGACGCGGCACGTGTCGGGCAACCGCTGCGAGCGGGGGGCCTCGGAGGAGGCGAAGCCGGCCCGCAGCGAGGTGCCGAACCTCTACGACTACAAGTACAAGCGCCTGTTCGCCTACCGGCGCCTCACGGACGCGAAGGCGACGCGCGGCGAGATCGGCATCCCGCGCGTGTTGAACCTGTACGAGAACTACCCGCTCTGGTTCACGATCCTCACCGCGCTGGGGTTCAAGGTCGTCGTCAGCGGCCGGTCGAGCCACGAGATGTTCGCCTCCGGCATGGAGTCGATCCCGTCCGAGAACGTCTGCTACCCCGCCAAGCTCACCCACGGGCATCTTGAGTACCTGCTCGACAAGGGCATCACGACCATCTGGTACCCCTGCGTGTCCTACGAGGCGAGGGAGTACGACGCGGCCGACAACCACTTCAACTGCCCCATCGTGGCGTTCTACCCGCAGGTGCTGGCCAAGAACGTCGAACGGCTGCGGGAGCCGGGGGTGCGGTTCCTGCACCCGTTCGTGAACCTCAACGATCCGGCGAAGCTGGCCGAGCGCCTCGTGGAGGTCTTCGCCGACTGGGGCGTCAGCCTCGCCGAGGCCACCGAGGCCGTCGCGGCGGGATTCGCCGAGGACGCCGCGGTCAAGGCCGACATCCGGGCCGAGGGACGCCGCGCGCTCACCTGGCTGCGCGAGCGCGGCATGAAGGGCATCGTGCTCGCGGGGCGGCCCTACCACGTCGATCCCGAGATCAACCACGGTGTGCCCGAACTCATCACCCAGCTGGGCATGGGCGTGCTGAGCGAGGACGCGGTGGCCGACCTGGCGGGGGACGCCGAGGGTGGCGCCGGTGTCCTGACCGATTCCCTCACCGATTCCCTCACCGCACCGCTCCGCGTCCGCGACCAGTGGACCTATCACTCGCGGCTCTACCGCGCCGCCGGCCTCGTGCGCACCCAGCCGGATCTGCAGCTCGTCCAGCTCAACTCGTTCGGGTGCGGGCTGGACGCGGTGACCACCGACCAGGTGCAGGAGATCCTGGAGGCCGCCGACGACGTCTACACGGCGCTCAAGATCGACGAGGTGTCGAATTTGGGGGCGGCGCGCATCCGGCTGCGTTCGCTGAAGGCGGCGGCGTCCGAGCGGCGCACGTCCAAGGAGGTCGTCACCTACGACGAGACCTCGGACGCGCCGGCGTCCTTCACCGCGCAGGCGAAGGCGCAGCACACGGTGTACGTGCCGCAGATGGCGCCGATCCACTTCCGGTTCCTGATGCCGGCATTCCAGCGGATGGGGTACGACTTCCGGCTGCTGGAGACGGCGAGCTCCGAGGACGTCGAGGTGGGGCTGAAGTACGTCAACAACGACGTCTGCTACCCGGCGATCATGGTGGTGGGGCAGCTGATCAACGCGTTCCTGTCCGGGCGGGCAGATCCCGACAACGCGTCGGTCGCGATCTCGCAAACCGGCGGCATGTGCCGGGCGACGAATTACGCGGGCATGCTGCGCAAGGGGCTGAAGGACGCCGGCTTCCCGCAGGTGCCCGTGCTCGCGCTGAGCGCCCAGGGGTTGGAGGACCATCCGGGCTTCAAGCTGACGCCGGCGCTGCTGCACAAGCTGATCCAGGGGATCGTGCTGGGCGACCTGATCCAGAACGTGCTGTTGCGGGTGCGGCCCTACGAGGCGGAGCAGGGCTCGGCGCAGCGCCTGTACGAGCGGTGGGACGGCCTCGTGCAGGAATTCCTGCGCCACGGCGGCTACTCGCCGACCCTGGAGCGGCGCATCGGCTACGGCTGGCTGATCGACCACATCGTGCGCGAATTCGACGAGCTGCCACTGCGCGACGCGCCACGCAGGCCGCGAGTGGGCATCGTCGGGGAGATCCTGGTGAAGTTCCACCCCCAGGCCAACAACCACGCGGTGGGCGTGATCGAGTCCGAGGGCTGCGAGGCGGTCCTGCCCGGGCTGCTGGAGTTCGTCGCGCAGGCGCTCTACTCGGGCGAATGGCGGCTGGACAACCTCGGGCTGGGGTCGAAGGCCGGCGTCCGCGCCCAAAAGGTGGCGCTGTGGCTGCTGGAGTCCTACCAGAAGCCCGCCAACCGGGCCCTCGCCAGGACCGGTGGTAAATTCATCGTCCAGTCCGGCATCCACGCCATGGCGACCCGGGCCGAGCGGATCATCTCGCTGGGCACCACCGCCGGCGAGGGCTGGCTGCTGACCGCCGAGATGATGGAGCTGCTCGAAACCGGGACGCCCAACATCATGGTGGCCCAGCCGTTCGCGTGTCTGCCGAACCACGTCGTCGGACGCGGCATGTTCACCGAGCTGCGGCGGATGTACCCGCACGCGAACGTGACCTCGATCGACTACGACCCCGGGGCGTCCGAGGTGAACCAGCTCAACCGCATCAAGCTCATGGTCGCGACCGCGCACAAGAACGCGCGGCGGGGCGAGTGCGGGACGCCGGGGGCCGAGGCGTCCGCGTCCGGCCGGATGAGTGAGGGCGACCTCGTGCTGGTGGACGCCTGAGCGCCGTCGCTGACCGGGTGCCTGACGGAGCTGCGGTATATCACCGCGATATGATGGGGATGTGGACGCCATCCGGGGGTTGCGTGAGGCAGCGGGGCTGACGCAGGCGGAGCTTGCTCACCGCAGCGGGGTGGCTCAGCCGAACATCGCAGCGTACGAGTCAGGGCGACGCCAGGCCTCGGATGCCATGCTGACACGCCTGCGCGAGGCCATGAGTCCCCGGCCGAGCGAGATGTTGGAACGACATCGGGTGGACGTCCGAGCGCTGCTGGCGCGGCGCCGTCTGCGCCGTCCGAAGGTCTTCGGCTCGGTGGCCCACGGGACGGATCGACCCGGCAGCGACATCGATATCGTCGTCGAGGTGCCCGACGACGTTGACCTGCTGGAGATCATCGACGCCGCCGACGAACTGGAGGCTCTGCTGGGCTGCCGCGTCGACCTGGTGACGGCGCGATCGCTGCGTCCGGACCATCGCATCGTCCGCGAGATGATTCCGCTGTGACAAGCCTCGATGACCGATACGGGCCTGGCACGGCCGCGCAGTTGCGCGACGTCGCGGCACTGTGCGAGCGTGCCCAACGCATGGCGGCGCGTGGTCGCGCGTGGTTCGACGGCGATCCGGAGTTGAACGTTCCGCAGCTGGCTGCGGACTCACTGGTGCTCAAGCTGGGCGAGGCGGTGCGGCGGCTCCCCGATGGCTTCCTCGTCGATCACCGCCCCGACCCCGCGTGGCGGCGCGCCATCGGCATGCGCCACCGCATCGCGCACGAGTACGACGCGGTCGACTACGAGATCGTCTGGGCGGTCATCTCTTCCCACGCCGGGGAGCTGCGGGGGCGGGTGGAGCAACTCCTGATCGAGCAGGACACCGACGGGTCCGGAACCTGAGGTTCCCGTCGTGTGAGCCGGGCGCGCTGCCCGGCTGACGTCGGCTCAGTGAATCCCATCCTCTCGGCAATCCCCACCCTCGGGACGCCGCCTCTCGGTGGCGGTCGCTCGGGGCGGTGGGCAACCCGCCAACGCGCGAACCCAGTCCCCGATCACGAGAACGGGCCTCGGTTACCCTCAGCCCATGGAGACCCCGGTTGCCGACTACCTCGAACAGGTCCTCGACGCGTGCGCCACCGACGACGGTGAGGTGGCGTCCTACATCCCGGAGCTGGCCGCCGCAGACCCCAATCGGCTGGCCGTCGCGGTGTGCGTGGGCGGCGGGCGCGTCTACGCAGCCGGGGACGCCGGCGTCCGGTTCAGCATCCAGTCGATCTCCAAGCCGTTCGTCTACGCGCTCGCCCTGCGCGACCACGGCATCGCGTTCATGGAGGAGCGGATCGGCGTCGAACCCTCCGGCGACCCCTTCAACGAGATCTCCTTGGAGGAGGACTCCGGACGCCCCCGCAACCCGATGATCAACATCGGCGCCATCGCGACCCACGCGTGGGTGGGGGAGGAGGACATCTCCGCAGGCGAACGGTTCGAGCGCGTCCGCGCGGGCCTGTCGGCCTTCGCCGGCCGTGAGCTGGTCGTCGACGAGGCCGTCCACACCTCCGAGCTCGACACCGCCCACCGAAACCTCGCCCTGGCACACCTCGTGCGCTCGCGGGACATCTTCACCCTCGATCCGCACGACGTGGTCGACGGCTACACCCGGCAGTGTTCGCTGCTCGTCGACGTCCGTGACCTCGCGATCATGGCGATGACGCTGGGCAGTTCGGGCCACAACCCGGTCACCGGCGAGCAGGTCGTCACCGAGGAGATCTGCCGCCAGGTGCTCAGCGTCATGGCCACCTGCGGCATGTACGACGCCGCCGGCGACTGGATGACCGGCGTCGGCATCCCCGCGAAGAGTGGCGTGTCGGGCGGCATTCTCGGCGCGCTGCCGGGGCAGGCCGGCATCGGCGCGTTCTCACCGCGTCTGGACTCGTTCGGCAACAGCACGCGCGGCGTCCGCGTGTGCGAGCGGCTGTCGCACGACATGGGCCTGCACCTCCTGGCGCAGCCGCCCATGGCGGTCGACGCCGTGCGCACGGCCGGCGTCATCGATCACGACGGCGGCGAGTGGTACCGGGCCGTGCTGCAGGGCGGGCTGCACTTCGCCAGCGGCGAGCGCATGCTCGCCCAACTGGCCGACGTCGAGCCCGGCGACATGCCGGTCTCCCTCGACGTGTCCCGGGTCGCGTCGATGAACGACGTCGGACGCCGCATGCTCGGCGAGGTCGTCCGCCGACTCATGGCCGAGGGGCACCGCGTGGTGCTCGTCGATCCGCGCGGCGTCACCGCCGACCTCGACACCGGCGACGATGCCGAGCCCGAGGTCGTCGAGCACTCCCCGCACGCCGACGCGTAGGCGCCCAGCGCCCGGTCAGGAGTCCAGCGCCGGTCAGGAGTCCAGCGTGCGATCGAACAGGTCCCGGACGTCCTCGGGCAGCGTCGGCTCCGGCAGGGTGACGTCGGTCTCCGGATGGTCGCAGCGGACGCCGTAGCTGTACGCATCCGGCACGGCGTCCGCCTCCACGCCCGCCAGCGTTTGGAGCCGCCGTTCGGCCAGCAGGGCATGCCAAGCGGTGGCGTCCTCATCGCTCAGGTCGCCCAACTGCACGGACGCCTCCTGGGTCAACCCGGCGAAGCCCCCGGTGCGGCGCACGTCGACCCGGGTGGTCCATGACGGTGCCGGTACCGGGGAGGGCGCCGGTACCGGCGCCGGGCGCCGGGTCGGCGTCCGGGCGGCGCGGGGCGTCACCTCGACCGCCGCCCAGGCGGCGACCACCGCGTCCGCCTCGCGGGAGGCCCCCCCGAAGCGTGCCTGCGCCGCTGCCGTCGTGAGGTGCGCGAACGTGGCGAAATCGCAATCGGCCCGGATGTCGCCGGTGAGGACGTCGTACCAGATCTGCAGGGGCGCCCCCCACGCGGGCCCGCCGAGCCCGGCTGCCAGCACGTGGAACGCCTTGTTCGGGATGCCCGAGTTGATGTGGACGCCGCCGTAGTCGTCGGTGGTCGTCACGTAGTCGCTCATCGTGCCCGGCTGGGGATCGGAGCCGAGCTGCGGATCGTCGTACGCGGTGCCGGGCGCGGCCATCGAGCGCAGGGCCATGCCGCGGACGTCCGGCCCCAGCAGCTCGGCGCCGACCAACCAGTCGGCCTCGGCCGCGTCCTGCCGCAACGCGTACTGCTTGGTGACCACCCCGAACACGTCGGAGATGTGCTCGTTGAGCGCCCCCGACTGACCCTGGTAGTTCAGGCCCGCCGTGTAGTCGGTGATGCCGTGGGCCAGCTCGTGGGCGATGACGTCCAGGCTGGCCGTGAACCGGTTGAAGAGCCGACCGTCTCCGTCGCCGAACACCATCTGCGAGCCGTCCCAGAACGCGTTGAGGTACTTGCGCCCGTAGTGGACGGACGCGAGCAGGCCGAGGCCCTGGTCGTCGAGGGAGTCGCGGCCCAAGGCGTCGTGCAGCAGCCGCCACGTGGCACCGAGCCCGTCGTACGCCTCGTCGGCGGCCACATCCCCGCGTGCCGGACCCCCCTCGGCGCGCACGAGCCTGCCGGGCAGTCGGGTGGTTTGCTGGGCATCGTGGATGGCCCGGCTCGGACCGGTGCCGTCGTCGACGGCCGGCGGCTCGGGGCCCGGCTCGGCGGGGCCGATGGTTCGCCGCGCCGGACGCAGCGCCTCGTCCAGACGCAGCGTCGAACGTGCATCGGCCGCCAGGCTTTCCGGCGCAGCCACGGCGACGTGCTCCAGGATGAACGGGGGAATGATCGTGCAAGGGACGCCTCTGCCGCGAGGGAGCGAGGCCGTCCGGGGGGCTGGGGTGTTCCGTGGGTGGGTCATGGGATCAG
>JAKDIK010000369.1 GCA_030450535.1 Propionibacteriaceae bacterium | reverse complement strand
CCCCCCCCCCCCCCCCCCCCCCCCCCGGGCCCAAACCCCCCCCCCCCACCCCGCCCCGGGGCTTAACCGGCTCGTGGAGCAGTACCGTGAGCTGCTGCCCGACAACCAGGTCATCGGCTCGTTCGAGATCATCGCCACGGTCGCGTCCGCCGCGGCCGGCGAGCAGGGCGACTACTCCTACCGGACGCCGATCCCGACGCTGATGCCGTGGATCGAGGCCGCCGAGGCGAACGACATCTACGTGGTGCTCGACCTGCAGCCCGGCCGCACCGATTTCCTCACCCAGGCCAAGGAGTACGAGGAGTTGCTGCTCCGCCCCACCGTCGGGCTCGCGCTCGACCCCGAATGGCGCCTGCGCCCCGACCAGCGGCACCTGCGCCAGATCGGGCAGGTCGGCGTCGACGAGATCAACGAGGTCACCGGTTGGCTCGCCGACCTCGTCGCCGAGCACGGCCTGCCGCCCAAGGTGCTCACCCTGCACCAGTTCCAGACGCGCATGATCACCGAACGCCATCGCCTCGACACCTCGCGCCCCGAGGTGCAGCACCTCGTCCACGTGGACGGCCAGGGTGGCCAGGCGGCGAAACAGGGCACGTGGGGGGTCATCCAGCGCGACCTGCCCTCCCACACGTTCCTCGGCTGGAAGAATTTCGAGGACGAGGACGTCCCGATGCTCACCCCGGCCCAGACCGTCGACCAGGTGCACCCCACCCCGCACTTCGTCTCCTACCAGTGAGGGCCGTCGTCCAGCGCGTGAGCCGGGCCCGCGTCACCGTCGCCGACCGGGTCGTCGGGGACATCGACGAGCCCGGCCTGTGCGTGCTCGTGGGCGTGACCCACGACGACACCGAAGCGGACGCCGAACGTCTCGCCGACAAGGTGTGGCACCTGCGGATCATGGCCGACGAGCGCTCGGCGTCCGATCTCGGCGCCCCACTGCTGGTCGTCAGCCAGTTCACCCTCTACGCCGATACCCGCAAGGGCCGGCGTCCGTCGTGGCAGGCCGCGGCACCGCGCCCGGTCTCCGAGCCCCTGGTCGACGCCTTCGTCGCGGCCCTGCGCGCGGGGGGAGCCCGCGTCGAAACCGGCGAGTTCGGCGCGATGATGGCCGTCGCGCTCGTCAACGACGGGCCCGTGACGCTCGTACTCGACACCACCTCGTGGTCAACCTGAGATCGTTCTGGCCGACGGGACTACGATGCTGCCCGGACCGCAAGGGGGACGTATGGGACAACTGCTCGTCGTGAGCCCGGCGGCGCTCGCCGGTACCGCCGACGAGCCGCCCGTCACCGCGCTCACGCTCCTGCCGCACACGCTCACGCTCGTCGCGCCCGACGCCGCGGTGGTCGCGGACGCCGACCGCTACGACACCATCGTGCTCGACGGCCGCACCGACCTGCCCACCGCCCGGCAGATGTGCCGGCTGCTGCAGGCCTCCGGCAGCACCACCCCCATCCTGCTGATCATCGCCGAGGGCGGCTTTGCCGCGATGAATTCCGACTGGGGCGTCGGAGACATCGTCCTCTCCTCGGCCGGTCCCGCCGAGTTCGACGCCCGCCTGCGGCTCCTGCTCGCCTCCCGCGCCGACGGCATCACGAGCAGCGGCGGCATCACGATCGACGAGTCGGCCTACCACGCCTCCCTCAACGGCCGTGCGCTCGACCTCACCTACACCGAGTTCGAACTGCTGAAGTACCTCGTGCAGCACCCTGGGCGGGTCTTCACCCGCGAGACCCTGCTGTCCGACGTCTGGGGCTACGACTACTACGGCGGCACCCGCACCGTCGACGTCCACGTGCGCCGGCTGCGCGCAAAGATCGGCGTCGAGCACGAGTACCTCATCGGGACGGTCCGCAACGTGGGCTACCGCTTCAGCCCCGAGTCCGCCACCGGACGCCGCGACCGCGGCTGAGCGCAGCCCCGCGCCGCCCGTTAGGCTGTTCGGGTGGAGCCGAGCAGCGAGCTGACCCCCGACCAGCGCGACCAGGTGTGTGCCCTTGTCGCCGAGGCGGAAGCGATCGATGGGACCGCCGGTCTGAACGAGGAGGCGCGCCTGCAGCTCGGCCGTCCGGGGGCCACGCACTGGCTCGCCGAGGACGCCGACACGGTCGTCGCCTACGCCCAGTGGCAGGACGCCAACCGCTCGGCCCAGCTCGTGGTCCACCCCGATCACCGCCGCCACGGCCTCGGCACCGCGCTGCTCGACGCGGTGCGCGCTGCGCACCCCGGCGCGGCCGTCTGGGCCTTCGGCGATTCGGCCGCCGCGCAGGCGTTCGCGGA
>JAKDIK010000140.1 GCA_030450535.1 Propionibacteriaceae bacterium | reverse complement strand
CCGTCTGCTGTGCGGCCTGCGCCGCCCGGCCCCCGAGCGCGGCGGCGAGGTCGTCCAGCGCGGCGGCAACGCAGTCCGGGTCGGCACCGTTGTTCTCGGCGTCCGCCTCGGTCTCGGCGCGACGGGATGAGCGGCGCCGACGGCCACGCGAGCCGCCCGGGCGACCGGAGTGCATGAGCGCGTCGATGGCGCCGTCGATGTCGGCGTCCGCCTCCTCGTCGAGGTTCGCCTCCAGATCCTCGGCCGCCTCCCCGGTCCCGGGGACCTCGGGGACCTCGGTGGCCTCGCTGGCCTCGGCCTCCGGCCCGGATCCCGCCTCGGGCAGCGGCTCCACGATCGGCGCCTGGTCGCCATCGGGATCGACGACGACCTCGCCCTCCTGGCTGGTCTCGGCGTCCTGGCTGACCTCGCCCTCCTGGCCGACCTCGGCGTCGTCGATCACGGGGGCCAGCGGTTCCCCGATCACCTCGACGACGGTGGTGTCGACCTCGCTCCACTCCACCTCGACGGCCTCGGGGCCGTCCTGCGGCGGAGCGATCTCACCGGCGGGCGGAGACGGCTCGATGGCCTTGGGGGGACCAGCGGGCCGACTGGCCGCGCGGCGGCGCCGCGGCGCCGGCTGCTGGGGTTCGGACGACTCCTCGTCGGACGTCACGCCGTTGGGTGCGTCGGATTCGAGCATCTGCACTCCTTACACGGTGGGCACACCACCGTCGATGTGGTCGCCGGCCCGAGGGCGGGCGACAAAGCCTGTGTCGAGCGCTGCCGCGGTCGAGAGATCTCGTCGCGGCCTGCACCCGGGGCCGACCGCGCGGATCGCGGTCCGACCTGGTTGCCATGATGCCACACGGCGCCCAGCAACGGACACCTCAGGCGTCCCGGCGCGCCTCGAACGGGACAGAAGCGGACCCCGTTCCCCCGGCCACGGCGATGTTGCGGTTTGGTGACGACTCCTCCGGCGCCGACAACGCGCTGACGAGCAGCGCTAGCGTGACATGCCGAGCGAGCCCGCCACCAGACACCCACCCGAGAGGGGCCGGTCATGTTCGAGAACGCCGTCAACTGGATCGTCGGGGTGCTGTGGAGCACCCCCATGCTCGTGCTGGTGCTCGGCGTGGGGGTGTGGTTCACGATCCGGCTTGCGGTACCGCAGATCCGCCGCATCCCCGACATGCTGCGTTTCCTGTTCGGCGGCAGCGACTCCACCCAGGGGGTGTCGTCGTTCCAGGCGTTCGCCATGGCGCTCGGAGGACGCGTCGGCGTCGGCAACATCGCCGGCGTCGCCACGGCCATCCACTACGGCGGGCCGGGCGCGCTGTTCTGGATGTGGGTGACGGCGATCATCGGGGCGGCGATCGCCGTGGTGGAGTCGTCGCTGGCGCAGGCGTACAAGGAGGAGATCAACGGGGAGTACCGCGGCGGCCCCGCCTACTACATCGAGAAGGGCCTGGGCTGGCGCTGGCTCGCGATCGCCTATGCGCTGGCAGCCTCGCTGGCGTTCGCCGTGACCGGCCCGTCGATCCAGTCCTTCAACATCGCCACCTCGGCGCAGACGGCGTTCGGGATCGACCCGACGATCAGCGGCGTGGCCGTGGCCGCCCTGTTCTGCGCCGTCATCTTCGGCGGGATGAAGCGCATCGGCACCGTCTGCGGGCTCGTGGTGCCGTTCATGGCCGGGGCCTACATTCTCCTCGGCATCATCATCGTGGCGCTCAACGCCCCCGCGATCCCGGGCATGATCGCCCACATCTTCGCCAGCGCGTTCGGTGGCGACGCCCTGTTCGGCGGCATGCTCGGCGCCGCGATCATGTGGGGCGTGCGTCGGGCGGTGTACTCCTCCGAGGTCGGCATCGGGTCCGGGGCGCAGGCCTCCGCGGCCGCCGAGGTCAGCCATCCCGTCAAGCAGGGCCTCGCGCAGGGCTTCTCGGTGTATGTCGACACCCTGTTCGTGTGCACGATCACGGGCCTGATGATTCTGGTCACCGAGTCCTACAACGTGGTCGGCGCCGACGGCAGCACGCTGATCGCCGAGTTCGCGCCCGGGCTGGAGGCTGGGCCGGCGTACGTCCAGGCGGCCATCGACGACGTGTTCGCCGGCTTCGGACCGGCGTTCATCGCGATCGCCATGTTCTTCTTCGCGTTCACCACGCTGCTGTCGTTCGGCTTCTACGCCGACACCAACATCGCCTACCTGCTGCGGGGGCGGCGCCTGGAACGCCCGGTGGTCGTGATCGTGCAGCTCGTGCTCGCCGGCTCGATCATCCTGGGCTCCTTCCGCTCCTCGGAACTGGCCTGGGCCATCGCGGACGTCGGCGTCGGTCTCTTCGCCTGGATCAACCTCCTCGCGCTGATCCTGCTCAGCCCCCGGGCCATCCGCATCTACGCCGACTACGAACGGCAGCGTCGCGCCGGCCTCGACCCGGTCTTCGATCCCGAGGCGGTGGGCATCACCAACGCCCCGCTGTGGCGATCGATCGCGGCACGGTCCGGTGGGCGCACCGTGCGTTCGCCGGAGTAGGGCCGGTAGGGTGGCGGGTCGTGTCCGACATCACCTTCCGCAGCTTCGACATCCCAGATGACATCACCGACGACCTCCGCGGCTGGTTCGACGCCGTGGGGCTCGGCTTCAACCAGAAGCAGGCCTCCGACGAGGCGCTGAGCCGCTGGCGTGAGGAGGTCGGCCGCGACGGCTGGCGCCTCGACGGTGCGTACGCGCCGGCGTCCGAGCTCTCGCTGGGCGCTCACCTGCCGGTCGCCACCTTCGCGACGACCACACAGACAATCAACACCGGCGGCGGCCACCTCGAACCCGCCTGTTTCATCACCGACGTCACGGTGCGCACGACCCACCGGCGCCGCCGCTTGCTGAGCACGCTCATGGACGCCGCCCTGCGACGCGCGAGGGACGAGGGCCTCACCCTGGCGGCCCTCACCGTCACCGAAGGCGCCATCTACGGCCGCTTCGGCTTCGGCGTGGCGACCGAGCACCACACCGCCGAGCTGGACACCGGTCCGCGCTTCGGGCTGGTGCACCCGGTGGAGCCGCGCGTGGAGATGATGCACACCGACGCCTCGGTCGCGGTGCGTCGGGAGGTCTTCGACCGCTTCCACGCCGCCACGCGCGGATCGCACACCCGGCTGGCCTTCTACGATGCGTTTCTCTCGGGCGCGTGGGACTTTGACAAGGGCGGCCCCAACAAGGCGATGCGCGCGGCCGTCCACCTGAGACCGGACGGGCGTCCCGACGGGATCCTGGCCTACGAGGTGGACGCCGAGGCCGAGACCGTCAAGGTGCGCGACCTGCTGGCGCTCAACGCCGAGGCCGAACTCGGCCTGTGGCAGTTCGTCGCCGCGATCGACCTGGCCGAGAAGGCCACGACGCGACGACTCTCTCCCACGTCGGTCCTGCCGTGGGCCTTGACCGATCCGCGACGGCTGAAGCTCACCGGCAGCAACGACTTCACATGGCTGCGCGTCCTGGACGCACCCGGCGCGCTCGCCGTGCGCGGGTTCGACGCCGACGGCGAGGCAACCCTCGAGGTCGTCGATCCGCGGGGGATGGCGTCCGGGAGCTGGCGCGTCGCGGCCCGTGATGGGCGCGCCGAGGTGACGCCGGCGTCCGATGCGGTGGTGCAGGTGGACGTCCGCGGGCTCGCGAGCCTGTACCTCGGCATGGCGGACGCCCGCGTCCTGGCCGGGGCGGGCCTCATCAGCGGTCCGGACGCCGACGTGGCCGCCCTGGGTCGGCTGTTCCGCACCGAACAGCCGCCGCACAACACCTCCGGGTTCTGACCGAGCCCGTCCCTCACGGCTCCCAGCTCACGGCGCCCAGGGCCCAGCTCACGGCTCACGACTCCGAGGACGCTCAGTCCCGGGTCGGATCGTCCTGGACGGCCGCCACCTCGTCCCGGCCGGGGGCGTAGGCACCATGCTGGCTGACCGTGATGCCCGAGGTGACGGCCGCCCGGCGCAACGCCGGCTCGACATCGTCCCAGCCGGCGTCCCGCAACCGTCGCCGCGCCCGGGCCGAGCCGAGCAGGTCGGCGTCCAGCAGCCCCGAGACGAGACCCGCCATGAACGAGTCCCCCGCACCGACGGTGTCGCCCACCTCGACGTTCACCTGCGCCACGGACCTCAGGTCCCGCTGACCGGCCAGCATGGCGTACGCACCCTGCGGGCCGCACGTCACCACCACCATCGCTGGCCCCACCCGGAGCCAGCGCCGCATGACGTCCTCGACGGACTCGCCGGGGTACAGCCAGCCGAGATCCTCGTCGCTGGCCTTGACCACGTCGGAGAGGCCGACGAGCGTCTCCACCCGCTCCAGCACGCGCGTGGGCTCCACCATGAGCGCCGGCCGAATGTTGGGATCGTAGGAGACGGTCGCGTGCTCCCGCATGCCCCGCACTACCTCGACCACCCGGGTGCCGCCGGGCTCCAGCGTCGCCGCGATGCTGCCGGTGTGGAGGTGCCCGTAGCCGTCGAGGTCCGTCAGCTCGGGGACGTCCCACTCGATGTCGAACTCGTACGTGGCGCGCCCCTCGGCGTCGAGTTGCGCCCGCGCCACCGCCGTCCGGGAGGCCCCGGCGGTGCCGGGCACGATGGCGACCCCCGAGGTGGACGCCCACGCCTCCAGCCTGGCGCCACGCTCGTCCGGACCCCACCAGGCGCACAGGCTGGCGGGGTGGTCGAGCGACGCGAGTCCCGCCGCCACGTTGAGGGGGCTGCCGCCCACATGCTCGCGGGTGGGGCGGTCGGCGCCGCTCACCACGTCCATCAGCGCCTCGCCGAGGCAGAGCACCGAATGCTCCTCCTGAGTCATGCGTGTCCTTTCGCTTCCTACTGGTTCTTTGCCGTCGTGGGGATCGTGCGTGGAATCCCAGTGTGGCCTGCCCCAGGGCATCCGGCACGCGCAATGGCCCGGCGGCCACCCTCGCGGGCGACTGCCGGGCCATCGGGGTTGTTTGCGCCCTGGGCGCGGCGGGCTACCGCAGGAAGCGGTTGCCGTTCGTGATGCGCGCCCAGATCTTGCCGACGCCCCACGTGTCACCGGACAGGGTGTAGGCGCAGATCAGCAGGAGCAGCGCCTCAAGCCAGTGGTCGTCGAGGATCGGGTTGGTGGCGCCGCGCACCATCTGGCCGTCCACCATCGCGGTGGCGGCGAACGGCAACTCGGCGAGCCACATGAGCGCGACGAGGATCGTGCCGCCCCAGGCGGCGATCCTCAGCCCGGCGCCAAAGATCATCGCGACGCCGATGCCCAAGAGCCCGAACATGAACAGGAAGTCGCCAAACGGGTTGCCGAACAGTGGCTGCACGATGCTGCCGAGCGGATGTCGATGCGCCCGATGAAGCCTTGGGCGGGCGCCGTGCCGGCGAGCCAGCCCTGGCCAACCGGCGTGGAGTAGCCGAGCCCGAACAGCTTGTCGAGGAACGGCCAGAGGAAGAAGAAGCCGATCACGATGCGCGCGACGGCGAGGAGCCGGCGTACACCGGGGGACGTGACGATGTCCTCCTGCTGGAGGAAGTCGGACCGGACGGCGCTGGTGCCCTTCGGATTCCCCACTGAACTGGACATGGACATGACCTACCTTTCCCAGGCGGATCACCTGGCGGTCCCACCGCCTGTCCTACACAGAGTAGTCCTCACACCCCATGGGGGTATACACCACGCCGCTGACAAGGGGCGCAGCATTTCTTGGCGAGACCGACCGGAGGCACACGCCCCGAAGTGCTCGCCTCAGTAGGCCCTCGATGGCGAGGTGAACTTCGTCACGACGTGGGTCATGAGGGCCCTCGGCCGGCCGAGGTGGGCGGTGGCAGGGTGCCGTCGTCGGTGCGGTGCGTGAAGCCAGCCTGTTCCAGGTCAATGGCGAGCTCGTCGATCTCGGCGTGCTCCTCGTCCCACTGCCCGGTGCGGTAGGCGGTGCGGCTCACCATGTGCCCTGCGGTCGGCGCGGTGGAGATCTGCAGCACGATGACGAGCAGGCAGAGCGCCCAGCCGTGCCACGTCCGCAGCGAGATCGCGACGCCGAGCAGTGCGACCATGAGCCCGAACACCTGGGGCTTGGTGGCGGCGTGCATCCGGGTGAGCACGTCGGGAAAGCGCACGATGCCCACGGCGGCGGCCAGGCAGAAGAACGCACCGATGCACAGCAGCGCTGCGCCCACGATGTCCCAGAAGTCGTTCATCGCGGCTCCTCGCTGCCGGATTCACGGGCGTGCTCGCGCGCCTGCCCCTCGGCGTAGGCCGCCCGGGCCTCGGCCTCCCGGAACCGCCGCTCCTGCGCGGTGGTGGCGGTGATGAGCCGCGCGAGCCCGACGGCGCTGGTGAAGCCCAGCAGCGACAGCGCGAGGCTCACCACCAGCACGAGCGGGGTGTCGGCCCACATCGCGTATCCGGCGGCCGACACGGCGAGGATCACGAGCAACACGTCAGACGCCACGCCGCGGTCCAGCGTCGTCGGGCCCTTGGCGAGCCGGACGAGGGCGAACCCGGCCGCGACGGTCAACATGACCCCGGCGACGATGATGAGAATGTCGTCGATCACTGGTCGTCCCCTTCCTTGGCCAGCCGCGAGGTGGAACTGTCGGCGGCGTCCGCGCGGCGCTCCTGAGCGCCGATCGGCGCGATGCCGGCCCGTTCGTCGTCGTTGCCCAGCGCCATCACGACGCGGCGCTCGATCCCGAGCGTGTCGGGCACGGCGGTGACGAGGTGGTCGCCGTCCGGGGTGTCGAACACGTGCAGGTAGAGCGTTCGGGTGCGCTGGCGGGCGTCCAGGACGACCGTGCCCGGCACGATCGAGACCAGCATCGCCGTGAGCACTTGGTAGAAGTCGGAGTCCGAGCGCAGCCGGACCCGCACGATGCCCGTGCGCGGCAGTCGCCGCCCGAAGGCGAAGCGGGCCAGCGCGAACGAGGCGACGCCGAGGTCGACGAGCATCGCGCCCGCGAGCCGCAGCGTCCCGAACAGGTGGGGACGCCCGCCGTAGTTGACCGGCGGCAGGGGGAAAGCGATGGTCACCAGCCACGCCAGCAGGGCGCCGCCGACGACGCTGACGATGTTGATCTGCCCCACCAGGATCAGCCAGAACACGGTCAGCGCCGTGATCTGGCGCCACTGGATGCGGTAGCG